>CAXQBA010000438.1:0-2616 GCA_964221885.1 Luminiphilus sp.
TGCTCTTCCGATCTATATAGGTACGGGTTGTGGCATTATAACTCTAGTTTGTGCACAACGAAACCCATCCTTAGAAATTCTTGCATTAGAACCGAATACAGAAGCTGCAGACGAAGCTCTACTGAATTTTGAACAAAGTCCTTGGTCGAATCGAATCACACTTATTAAAAATCGATTACAAGAGTATCCTCCATCGAAAACATTTGATCTTATTATAACAAATCCCCCATATTACGCACCTGAAGCATACTCCAAAAGTGTACGGACTAAAAACCACAATGCGAGATATCAAATAGAACTTACTTTTAATGAAATCTTAGATCATAGCATTTCGCACATGCACAAAAACTCTATGTTATATCTCGTTCTGCCGACAAAAGAAGCGATTCAATTCATTGGATTAGCCAATCAAAAAAAGTTGCACCTGAATCATCAAGTTCTCATTCAACCACACCCTAAAAAAGAAGTTAATCGAATGATCATAGGCTTTTCATATCAATACAAAAAAATGGAAACTGCGAAAATTGTGATTCGTGAACAACATAAAAATATCCTCACTTATACAAAGCGGTACAAAGAATTATTGGCTGAATTTTTACTGTTTTTGTAATTATGATTACATTGAGATAACAATCAATGATATGGCTATTGACAAAATTATAACGGTACTGAAGGATAGTATAAAGACAAAAGAAGAAATTCTAAACAATCCTGCATTACTTCAAATGATCGATGAAGCAACTACTTCTTGCATAAAATGTCTGAAAGCGGATGGCAAGTTACTATTTTGTGGAAATGGAGGTAGTGCAGCTGATGCTCAGCATCTAGCTGCTGAATTTTCAGGTCGTTTCTATCATGATCGTGATCCTTTATTTGCTGAGGCCTTACATGTCAATACATCGTATCTGACAGCTGTTGCTAATGACTATTCCTATGAAGAGGTCTATGCTCGTATTCTAAAAGCAAAAGGACGAAAGGGAGATATCCTTTTTGGTATTTCAACTTCAGGAAACTCAGAAAATATTATCAAAGCATTCAATGTAGCCAAAGAAATTGGAGTAACCACAATTGCAATGACCGGTCAGTCAGGTGGAGCGATGCGATTATTGTCTGATTATTTGATCAATGTTCCATCCAGTGATACACCGCGTATTCAAGAGGCTCACATTGTGATTGGACATATCATTTGTGAATTAGTAGAGGCAAACCTCATGTAAAACTTCAATAATATGCTTGATATACGTCAAACTATGCTTGAATATGCCGCTAGAAGTGGTCACAAGTTCACCGATAAAGGAAACGGTAAATATCTTTTTGATTTTGCATTTAATATGAAAGATGGTAAAACCCGATATCAATATGTCTGGGTATGGATTCTTTCAGGAAGAGCAAGAGGTAAGGATTGTGTCTATTTCTCCTCTAGGGTAGCTACATTCGATCCTACTGTAAACCTCTATAATCTTTTCAAGGATTCAGGCAGAGGTAACTACTCTAGTGTTACCATTGTATCCGATACAGACAAAGAAGGTAACCCATGTGAAAGTATTGTTGTACATGCCAGTCCTATTCATGAATATCTTTCTGAAGCTGAGTTTCTGAATGTACTTTGGGAAGTTGGAGAAAATGCTGATATACTTGAAGAAAAGTATTTTGACGGTATTGATAAAAATTAATCAGTATTCCATTAATCAATAATTCCATATGGTCGATGTCTTACAAATATTAACTCAATTCGCATCTGATAATGGTCATCAATTATTAGATCGAGGTAATGGTGAATTTGTTTTTCAATTTAATGCGCGTTTAAAAGATGGAACAAAAAGAACACAAATAGTCTGGATATGGATAATCCAAGGAAGGGCATTTGGTAAAGATTGCTTATTCTTCTCGTCAAGAGTAGGCACTTTCACACCAACCGTTGATCTCTACAGTATCACAAAAGATACAGGAAAGGCTATCTATTCTAATCTAACGATCGTTCATGACACAGATAGTGATGGAAACCCATGCGAGAGTTTAGTTGTTCAGGCAAGCCCAATATTAGAATATCTAAATGCAGATGAGCTAACCCTTATTCTTAGAGAAGTAGGGCAATTAGCTGACTATATAGAAGGAAATTATTTTCACAAAGAGACCTACTAAAAAAGACCTCTGATGAGGTCCTTTCTAGCTGTTTAATTATTTGGGATTTTCCCAAAAACATATCTCAGACTCTTAAGTAAACTACTCAGTCATTGAAAGAGATATGCATAAAAGATCGAATCTATTTTTTATCTTTTTTTCTTTTTTTCTCTTTTGGAAACATTATATCTTTTTTTCTCTTGAGAGTTTTCTTAAATGATTTATCATCATAGTAAATAACTATTGTAAAATCATTGAAGACATCATATTCTTGATCATTAGTAGAAACAAATTCTGATTCAAATAATGATGAATGCTTATATTCAATTGATTTATCAACCTGAGCAATATCTTGAGCTTGAATCGATAAAAAACAAAGGGTACATATAAATGATAATAGTAATTTCATGGCTGTTAGTTATGTATTGTATAATTAGGTACACTCCAAATATAGATATATTTCCCGAAATAACCAAATTTTTTCATATTAAAATC
>CAXQBA010000439.1:0-2869 GCA_964221885.1 Luminiphilus sp.
ATTCTTTTTTCTTGAAATGGGGTCAAAAAATCTTCATTGTCAACCTCCCATATTCTATTATTGGCTTCATCTCGCACTGTGAATTGGGCTTGACCTACTTTTTCCACTAACATGACACGCCATGAAAATCTGTAACCTTCCTCATTCCACAGAATGTTACCTTGATTAATAAAATAGGATCGAATAGGAAGTGTCAGTTGGACAAAAAAGAAAATTATCAAAATAGCTTTAAACGTAGTTGATGATTTGTGAATTTCAGAATGTTCTGATAAACTTGAAGACCTCCATTTTGATAAGAGTCGATCATAACTTGATGGTGGAAAATAAATAAGAGTAACAATGATCATTAGAAATGGGAAAAGACCAATATTGAACAATAAAGCCGTTGTTATATGAAAAATAAGCACCATACAATACGCTGCCTTACGGGTCTTATTAAAACTTAAGAATAACGGAATGGTCAAGTCAAATAAAAAAGATGCCCAGGAAGCCAATAAGGCTATAATTGGCAGAGCTAACAATTCTGAAAATAGGGGTATTGAGATTTGTTGGAACCAAATCGCCAAAGGTAATGCATTAACTAACCACTCGGTATGTATCTTTCCTATGGCTGCAAAAAAATAAATGATCGCAACCATAGCTCTGAGCGAATACACATAGTAAATGGGAATAGTAGTATATCTTTTATGTTTCCGCCAACTGACGTCCAGTGACATATCCGCAGAAGCAGGTAAAAACATCATTAAAAATGAGAAAAGCGAGATGGCATAATAATGATTGATGAAATTCGTCGCATCAATCAACTGTAGATACGTAAACATGACGAAAAACAAACCTATGCATAGCCTATAAAAAAGTCCGAGCGTAATACAAATACCACATACAAACCAGATCAAATACAGACCATAGTAATACATCTCCGAAGAAAAGGGTGAAACAAATGAGAAGCCATAATATTTGAAGAAAAAAACAGGCTCTATGAATCGTTGAGTGATATCATCCTTCCCTAATGACCAAAGGCAAGCAAAGCTGATCAATCCTCCCCAAAGAATACGAAAAACAATCAGAGGAGCAATAGGAACATATCGCATTAGGAACATGGATGTTTTCATACCTAAAAATACAAAAGTCCTCATGGAATGAGGACTTTGTATTAACAAACTTAATTAACTAACTAAAACTACTATACTATAAAAACTAAACTAACTTCTTATTTATAAAATCATAAACGCAAAACCATTCCAAAAAATTCCATGATTTATTATTTTTATCAACTTATAACAGAGCATTAACATTTTTTTGAATTCATTAACTATGTAATACGCTGAATATGAAAATTTTATGTGTCGGAAGAAATTATGTGGATCACGCAAAAGAAATGAATAGTCCAGTACCGGATCAACCCCTTTTGTTCATAAAACCAGCCAGTAGTTTGGCTAGACATCTTGACAAGATGCCCATTCCGACATTCACAAACAATCTTCACTATGAAGCAGAATGGGTATTGCGCCTTGGTAAAGATTGTATTAATCCAGATGAAAACAATGCACATTCTTTTATTGACGCCATGACTATTGGAATTGATCTGACGGCACGAGATATTCAAAGTCAATTAAAAAAGAAAGGGCATCCCTGGGAAATTTCAAAAAGCTGGGATGGTGCTGCCATTGTTGGTGAATTTATTCCATTTTCTACACCTGTAACCTTTGATCTATCCATCAATAGTAAGATCGTTCAAAAAGGGGATAGTCAAAATATGATCTTTTCTATCACTGATATCATCATGTATGCCTCACAATTCTTCACCTTACAAAAAGGTGATCTAATCTTTACTGGAACTCCTGAAGGAGTAGGTCCTATTCATTCTGGTGATGTGCTCGAAGCCAACTTAAATGGACAGCAACTATTACTAGCCTCTTTCCAATAAATTGAAAAAAAAATTATCGGGTCAATTCATCCTTATACATTCCCGAAACAAGATCTTTAAAGGTCTGAACTACTTGATTAAAGGGCTGACGACTTGAGCCGCCGGATGCATTAAAATGACCACCACCATTGAAATGTTTCTTACAGATTTTTTGTACAGAAAAATCTCCTTTAGAACGCAGCGATAACTTTACGATTCCAATACGCTCGGTGATCAAAGCAGCACAACGTATTTTTCGAATCTTTAATATAAAATTCACCACTCCTTCGAGATCACCACGTTTGATCTGAAAATCCTGATGATCTTGTTGAGATAGAGCGATGACACCTGTATTACAATCTTCGAGAATCTCCATACGTTGTGAAATACAAAAGGCCAAAAGATTAAAACTGTTTGTTGTGTAGGCGTTAAAGACTAGATCGGTCATTTTATTATTATCAACTCCCCTCTCTAACATATTAGCAACCACCCTAAAAAGTCGAGGCGAAGTAGCATGCCTGAAACCACCTGTATCTGTTAAAATACCAACATATAATGCACTCAACGCATCTACATCTAGGGAATCTACTGCACCCATCTGTTCGAGCCATTCATAAACCAATTGGCAAGTTGATGATGATGAGGTATCAGATAAAACAGCATGACAAATATCCTCTGGTCCAATATGATGATCGATCATTACCTTGTAAGCTGAGCTTTTTGCTACATACGGTTCAAGATCATCAATACGACTTAATGAATTATAATCCAACACAAATACTATATCAGCCGCTTTAACAAGCTCCGCACAGGCCTTTCGACCATTCTCAAAAATATGAATGTCTTCGAAATGTATCATGAAATTCAACATCATCGGCATTTCTGTAGGCATGATCATGGACACCGAATGACCCAACTGGTTCTCATAACAATATAAACCGATGTAAGATCCAATGGCATCAC
>CAXQBA010000440.1:0-4981 GCA_964221885.1 Luminiphilus sp.
CTTTCATTGTTCAATTACCTATTTTTATATAAAATATAGAATGTATACTACAAAAGCCATAATATGTGTTGATGACGACAAGACCATTCTGAGCGCACTCCGCTTTCAGCTAGGTAAGATCCTAGGCAATGATGTCATCATTGAGATCGCAGAAAATGGCTATGAGGCTATTGAAATTATCGACGAACTTCAAGAAGATCAAATACAAATACCTATTTTAATTAGTGATCAGATCATGCCTGAGATTCAAGGCCACGAATTAGTTGAATTAGTCGGTAAGAAATTTCCAAAGATCAAGTGTATCATTCTTACTGGGTATATAGAACCACTAGAGAACGAAAAACTAGTGGAGGAAAGTAATAATTTACTTGCTGTTATCAATAAGCCTTGGGATGAAAAGCAACTTATTGAACTAATCACTCCTTTTTATAATTCATAGCTTTTATTCTTTGAGAATAATAGATCTTTGAATCCATTCACCTGAATAAAGGAGTAATGTATAATATCCACTAACAAGCTCTTTAACATCTATCTTGATGGTCGAATCCGTTACATCGATTTTTTGGTCCAAAAACTGTCCTTGCATAGTTACTAATGAATAGCTGATCGGTATATTTGAAATAGGATTTTGAATACATATGTAGTCCTGACAAGGGTTTGGATAGATCAAATATTCAACTCCATCTAAAATGTTCAGATTTACTGTGGGATCTAAAATAACCCAAATACTATCCGAAGCACAGCCATAATATCCATTTACAAAAACATATACTGAATCAGTTCCTTGTGATGCTTGTATGATACCTGTAGAATCAACCAATATGATAGACTGTGTCGATGATGTACTCCATATTAGTGAGTCCGTAGATGTGGTTGGTAAGAATGAGATATTCAACGATAATGCCTGACCATTAAATGTGATCGTGTCTCCAATAATATCAATTTCTTGTGCAGCATTAGCCAAACGTATTGAATACATGTCTTTTGCAATATTTGAATTTTCAACTGCATAACATATCTCTCCTACAGACCCAGCACATGAACCAAGAAGCGGAAATATCGAATTAATCAGATCGATACTCATGGTTAAGTTCTCCAATGAAGTAGTAAAATCTCCTGTTCCCATAAATATTGATAAGACATCTATTAGATCATCAAGTGAATGAACATCATTGCCAGAATAGATACCTAATGCATTAATAGTATCGCAAAGTCCTGGGAAAAAACTTGTACTAGCATCACAACAGGTTGTAGTGGGTGCCAAATAATAGGCAAATAAAAGTGAATCTACCAACTCTCTCACTTGCATAAGATCATAAGAAAAAGGAATCACATGAACCTCATCGCAATAATTCAACCCCAATTGTACAGGTATAAAAGCCCCAATGGTATCCGTACCTATCATAGCTGGCCCTAAACTATCATCAGCCATTGAATTGGCATGAATAAATACATACTCAGTATTAGGAAGACCCGATGGGATCGTTGAATATACGGGAACATCACTAGTGTCATTCAGGCCAATAGTCTGTAGCTGACCTCCTAACAATCCAGGTTGTGCTGTTGGACATTGTGAATATGATTGTATAGATAGAATACTAACACCAAATAGAAGAAATATTCGGATAAAAATAAAACGTGGCATGCTCTTGATTTTTGTATCTTGCAAAGGTATTGATTCTTCATCAATTTAAAAAATGAAAGATGAAACTCATCTTGATCATCTCTATTATTTGGACACTTGTTTTGACCCAGTGTGTTGGTCAACAAACTGATAGTACACTGATGCTGTGTTTTAAATTTGACAGTACCTACATCGAAGTGAATCAACTCGAATCACTTCGTGAATTTGTCGATCAATATTCAAGTGATACGAGTTTTTTCTTCCTAATAGAAGATGCATCTAATCAACATCCAATAAAAAAAAGAAAAAGGAGGACACTGCTGCAACAGTGTCTGCAACGAGAAAATATCGATTCGAATCGAATCATTATCAAAGATGTTGATTTAAAAACAAATTGTGCTCGGATCTCCCGGAAACAAATTCAACATATAACTGACTATCAGGTACATCCTATTTTTGAGTGGTATGACCGATATCATACTTATAGTAATTATCCTAAGTCTAAATTTCCTGTGAAAGCTGCTTTTGGAACCACTAATAAACATGTATATCTTGATATTAAGCCATCTTCGAGCCAACAAATATCTTATAGAATCTTCACACTCCAGAATATAGATGACTTATTAAAAATTTACCCACTACTTAAAGAGATTGATCTATCGAATGGGGTATATATAAACCCGACATATACCGATAATCAAGAAAGTGATGACGAAAACTCGTTTATTGCTCTTTATAAAACCAATAAAGAAAGTAATACAAGTGGACTTTATCCAATAGATAAGACCAAAACAATCACTCGCGAAAAATGCCAATTACTACAAAGTTTATTGGAATCTGATACATCAACTTTTTTTACGTATTCTGACCCTCCAACCAAACCAACTTTTAAAGAATTAGATGATACCATTCAGACTCTTACGATGGAGGTTGAAACACTTGACATACGGATCGTTTATCTTAAAGAGGTAATTTCTAAGAAGAAATCGCCCAAAAAAACAACACAGGAGCAACGATCCCTCAAAAATCTAACAAATCAAAAAAGGAGATTACAACAATCTATTCAACAATTGAAGTCGAAAAAACAACGCGATCGACAAATAGCAATGGAACAATATTATCGTGATCTTAGTGAATACATGAGTCATCGAAATTCAACTCAAAATAAATTTATTGAGGAAGAAAATATACGCCACAACCAATTAGATAATGAGATTTTAGCAACAAAAAAACAAATCAAGTTTCTAGATGAGGCTGGTTTTGATAAAAATGTGATCCAAAATCTTTTGGATCAATTTTCAATATCCAAAATACCATCCAATATATGGCTCCAATATCCTAAAACGATCAACGACATTTCAGAACATTATATTTGTGACATAAAAGATAGTTTAGATATCATAAAATCTAGTGTTTTCACCATTTCAATCGGTGAGAAGCATGCAGTTATTATTCCTGTAGAAAATACGCTCTCGGTGCCCTATATTGATTCAAGCAAAATTAGTGAAGTTTGTCTGATTGGATACAGAATCTTGGATTTTGTACCTGTAAAAACAAGCTATAAGATGTATTTTGATGAAAATGATTGTTACATTCAAACACAAAAAAAACCACCCAGCGAGAACTGAGTGGATTAATTGATACTGCGAATAACAATCTTAATTATTTGATAACATGTACTATAAACAAGATAATGTACATTTGGTTCATTAACCTGTTGACTTTTTATGAAAAAAATATGTTTATACTCTTTTTTTAGTCTATTCCTTTCATCATGTTCATACCTTTTTTATGATGGTCAGGAAACCATTCAAGACGAGATTTTACAAGAAGTTAGTTCAAGTTCTGATCACATTTCCATTGAATTAGCAGATCAAATATCATATCTATACAACGGTATAGATAATGTAATACAGATACATTGTCCGGAGGGTACCACTGACATATATGAAGTAAGTGTCAGTAATGGTAGTATTGTAAAAGAGGACACCAAAAATGGATTATACTATTTTTATGAAGATCGCATCAATAATGTCGTAATCGACTTTCAAGTGACACATAAAGAGACTGGTAAATCATTTTCCAAAGCCTTTCAACTACGATCTATTCCAGCACCAAAAGCGTATCTATGGAAATACAGAGTACCATTGCCTATTCAACGACAAAATGTATTTACAAGCGTTGATAAGAAAACTATTAATGCACTCATATTAGACATCGATAACCCAAATTTACCCTTACGTTGTAATGCTATATCATACCATGTAGATTATATATCAATCGATGATACGCGCAAAACCTTTAAGAACGAATCTAAGACTGGAGTTTTCTCAGAAGAACTATTGAAAACGATCCAAGAAAGTAAATCGGGTGATCTTTTCATCTTCGATGATATTTCATCCAACTGCTCATCATCTCATATTAGACCTATTTTCTTTCGTGTGAAAAAATAATTTCATTTTTTTTTATTGTACAGTTCACACTTTACAAATGAGATGCATTAACTAATAAATTCAAACAAATAAACAAAAGATTTTAAAGAGTCGGCTTGAATTGCATCTCAAAAGCCCTCTCAACCAACTATGAAATGAGTGTGTTTTAATAGATTAGATAGTATGTTTTAAGCTTGACAGAGATGTCAAGCTTTTTTATTTAAACAATACCTTAAATATCACCTAATTGCGGACGAAGTACGATTTCTTCAACTACTGTTCGATCAGATAATGCATAAATTGACCATAGAGAATCAGCTATATCCTCCGCTTTCATCATACGTTCTTCAGGTATTGTAGTACCATCCCATGAGGCTGTATAAACCGCTCCTGGCATGATGGCCGTCACTCGTATTCCTTTTTCTTTGAGCTCTTCTCTCAATACTCTTGAATAGCCTAGCATAGCATGTTTTGAAACAGCATATGCGCCATATGGCATAATACTAGCAATCGAACACATATTGAAAATATGACCCTTCCCGATTTCAATCATATCTTCAACTACTTGCTGGGTCATGTAATATGTTGAATATAGATTAACATCCATCATTTGAGTAAATGCATCCTCATTTTGCGAATTCAACAACTCGCAAGGCACAAAAACACCTGCATTATTAACTAAGATATCAATACTTCCCCACTCTCTTTTAATGATACTACCAAACTCTGCAATATCCTTCTTGTTTCCCATATCAACAACATGGGTAATAAATGTACCATCATAATCCCGATCTAATTCAGCTTTCATAGCAGCAAGATCTGATGCGGTTCGAGCACAAAATGCAATATCAAAACCCTCGTTCGCCAACTTAAAAACAGATCGGAAGAGCACACGTCTGAACTCCAGTCACAAGAGACAATCTCG
>CAXQBA010000441.1:0-6743 GCA_964221885.1 Luminiphilus sp.
AACTTTGAACAATGAATTGTTTATACTCGATCGAATTATCCATAAATACATCTAATTCTTTTTGGGATGTTATTGTAAAAACACCTTGACCAGCGTTACTATATGGTACTTTGATTACAGCGTGACCACCCATTTTTTCAACCCATATCGGAATCTCTTCTTTGTTGACATCCCAGATCGTTTCAGGAATATTTATAGAGAGACCATAAAGGGAAAGCTCTGTATTAAATAGATCATAAGCTTTTGCTGCCAACATTTTATTTCTTCCACCCGCTAGACAAGCAATGATTGGATTTAAAATAATGGTTTTTGAATGAATAGGAATGCGATTCCATGGTTTTTGAGTTACGTATCTAAATGCCGCACGAACGGGTACCCATGAACCATCAATATGGATGTAGAGAATTTGATCAACATACTTTGTCAGTGTCGTAGTGGCATTAAAATATGGAACAAGGTAGCAGGGTTCATCAAACACATCAGCAATAATGTGTGCGTACCCCGATGCCTCCATATGATTTTTGTCATACAAGACTGCTAAACACCCATGTATTTGTTTTTTTCTTTTAAGATAAGGCTTAAACGTTTGTTCAATTAAAAGACGATACGCCCCATCTTCTTTGTTTTCATTTAACAAGGGCATCGATTTGTTACCGGAAGGAGAGGAGTTGTTTTCTATGATAACCATTTTACGGAAACCACTATCAGATGTTGAATTGATCAGATCAGCACCACACCAGATAAAATATTTACATTGATAACTTAATAGTGAGGACAAGTATGATCGATCAACCTTGGGGTGTAAATGGCAATACCGATTCAGAATTTGTTCTTTTGATAAATTCATGAAGAAATTTATCATGGGATGAATGGTTGAATTCAACGCCTTTGGATACCAATGGTTTTCCGGCTCGAATGTCTTTGGGAGGACTTTTAGAATAGAGGTATTCATCGTAAATGAGCAGTTGAAGTTGTTAAGTAATTGCACAGCTCCTCAAATCAGAAAATTCCTAAAGGAATACGTTCAATTCTACGATTAATTTATGTATGTGTCAAGACCTTATTAAAACATTTTTAATAAGCGTGTCGATTATTAGATCTTTCGACAGTCAGGTAAGGAGTAGTAGAAGTAGCTTATAAAGAACAAGACAATCGGGAGATCACATTTGGTAACATTTATCCTATATGATCATACCTGCACCAACGGTCTCGTTGGTACCTTCGTCAACGAAGATCAAGGCTCCAGTGATACGATTTTTACGATAACTATCCGTAAACAACGGCTGAGTGGTACGGATCACAACACGAGCAATGTCGTTCATATGGATTACGTTAACCTCTTCGTTACGGTGCAAGGTGTTGATATCTAATTTGTAACGAACTTCCTTCACCATACAACGGACTTCTTTTGTGGTGTGCAACACGGTATATTTTCCTCGTTGTTGGAGCGGTCTTTTGTTAAACCAACAGATCATAATGTCGAGATCCTGAGTTACTTCAGCTTGATTATTTTCTCGAACGATCATATCGCCGCGACTGATGTCGATCTCATCCTCTAATTGGAGTGTTACCGAAAGAGGGGGGAAAGCTTCTTTAATATTGCCATCATAGGTAGAAATATTCTTGATCGTTGACGTAAATCCTGAAGGGTGAACCATGATCTTGTCGCCTACCTTGAACATACCTCCTGCAATACGCCCAGAGTACCCACGGAAATCATGAAATTCATCGGTGTTGGGTCTGATCACATATTGGACGGGGAAACGGCAGTCGATAAAATTATGATCCGAAGCAATATGAACATTTTCAAGGTAGTATAGAAGTGTCGATCCGCCATACCAAGGAGTGTTATCAGACTTGTTTACAACATTATCACCTTTCAACGCAGAAATAGGAATAAATTCAATATCGTTGACATCCAACTTAGAGGCAAAATTAGAAAACTCATTTTTCACCCTTTCAAAAGCGGCTTCGTCATAATCGACCAAGTCCATTTTGTTGACACAAACCAAAAGGTGAGGTATCTGTAATAGCGAAGCAATAAAAGCATGTCGTTTCGTTTGTTCGATCACACCATGACGAGCATCGATCAATATTAAGGCTACGTTTGCTGTAGAGGCACCCGTAACCATATTACGGGTATACTGAATGTGACCTGGTGTATCAGCAATGATAAATTTCCGCTTAGGAGTAGAAAAATAACGATAGGCTACATCTATAGTTATACCCTGTTCTCTTTCTGCACGAAGACCATCTGTTAATAGGGCAAGGTTAATATCTTCTTCACCTCTTCGCTCACTCGTTTCTTTAATAGTTTGGAACTGGTCTTCAAAAATCGACTTGCTATCATAGAGTAGGCGACCGATCAAGGTACTTTTGCCATCATCTACACTACCTGCCGTAGTAAATCGAAGTAATTCAGTATTTTTTGACATGTGCTAATCGCTTATTTTTTTTAAAAATATCCGTGTTTTTTGCGGTCTTCCATCGCCGTTTCTGAGCGTTTATCATCCGAACGACCACCGCGTTCAGTAATTCGGGTTGAAGCAACCTCTTCGACCACTTTTTCCATCGTATCAGCATCTGATTCTACAGCACCAGTACAGGTCATATCTCCAATCGTACGGAAACGGATCAATCTATTTTCAACGGTCTCGTCCGGTTTTTTATTCAGAAAGTCGGAATCGGCTAGTAAGACACCATTACGTTCAATACAATCCCGATAATGAGCTAGGTATAGGTTCGGCAATTCAACGTTTTCTTCCATGAGATATTGCCAAACATCTAATTCTGTCCAATTACTGATAGGGAAGACTCTGAAGTGCTCACCAAATTGTTTTTTTCCGTTGAAGATATTCCATAATTCAGGGCGCTGGTTCTTATGATCCCATTGACCGAATTCATCTCGGTGGGAGAAAAAACGTTCCTTAGCTCTTGCTTTCTCTTCATCGCGACGGGCACCACCCAAGGCAGCATCAAACTGTCCCTTTTCCAATTCTTCTAAAAGAACAGCTGTTTGAAGTGAATTGCGAGAGGCGTTGTATCCGGTCTCCTCGACAATTTTTCCATCATCTATCGCTTGTTGTACGGAGCCTACGATCAATTTCACACCAAGTTTTTCAACTAGATTATCTCGAAAAGCAATCGTTTCAGGAAAATTATGCCCAGTATCTACATGTAATAGTGGAAATGGAATCTTTGCTGGATAGAATGCTTTTTGAGCCAAATAGGTCATAAGAATCGAGTCTTTGCCTCCAGAAAACATTAATACAGGGTTATCAAATTGTGCCGCAACCTCTCGTATAACAAAGATGGTTTCAGATTCTAATTCTTTTAAATGAGAAATATTTAATTTCATAATTATGTGGAAATATATGGTATCAGGCCTTTCAGTAGAGTATCTACGCTACTGTTAATACTTTTGTTGGCTGTCTGAATTATTATTTTTGGCTTTTCTGGTTTTTCATATGGTGAATCAATGCCGGTGAACTGTTTGATCTCTCCCGCACGTGCTTTTTTATATAGACCTTTCACATCTCTTTCTTCGCAAATGTGTAAGGGAGTATCAATAAAAACCTCTATAAAATAATCTTTGCCAATAATTTCTTTATCCATTTGGCGGATTTCACGAGTAGGCGAGATAAATGAGTTAATTGTAATAATGCCACTATTAAGATAGAGTTTGGCGATCTCTGCAATACGGCGGATGTTTTCAATGCGATCTTCCTCGGAAAAGGATAGGTTCGCATTGATTCCAGAACGAATATTGTCACCATCAAGTACCTGACAGAAAAAACCATGTTGAAACAACTGTTTTTCGAGCCCCTCCGCTATGGTACTTTTACCAGAACCAGATAGGCCTGTCAGCCAGATCACTTTGGCAACCTGATTTAACTGATCCTGCCGAAAAGACCTGTCAAGTAATCGATCAAAAATAGGATGTATATGATCCATATCAGTTTAATTTGATGGCGTCTATTTTATCACCAACACGAAGATTAGAAAAATTTGTGTAATTGCGAGACGATTTACCAAAAATCGTATATCTACCATCCAGATGTGGCGTTGGGGCGGTTGTGATAAAGAACTGCGCACTTTCTGTATCTTTTCCTGCTGAGGCCATACCTAGATAGAATGCATCGTCATATAAGTGCTCACTATCGAATTCTGAGGGTATGGTGATACCGATACCACTCCAGCCATCTCCACGCAGACAGCCACCCTGAATAACAAAATTAGGAACAATACGATGTATGAATTTATCAGTGTAATAGTTACTTTTTATTAGATTGATAAATTGAGTAACAGTTGCAGGTGCGGCCGTTTTAAATAGATCAAAAATAAAGGATTTTCCATTGATGGTTAGGGTAACCTGTTCGTTGTTTGGCATGGCATTCAAAACAGGCCAATCTATATCTGTGTAAACCTCGGAGGTGGGTTTTTGAACATCAAGATCAAAAACAGCGGATTGTACATCTTGCAAAATGTAGTAGGTTTCAAGGTCATTAGGCAACGTAAGTGAATCTAGACTTTGTTGTATAGCGGTTTGTAGACAATAATAATCGCGCAGGGGTGAGTCTACGTCTTGTAAATACATCCCTATGATCGCTTTATCTGCGGGAGAACCTTTTTGAAGCACGTCAAACAAAAAACTGTACAATCGACGAAACGACTGTGAATTTTCATTGGAATTGGGTGTTGATAAGATGCGAACACAAGCTTGAACCACAGCAGATTTGAGAATAGGATTCTCCAAAGACCGATAATATCCCATCAGACGAGCTGCATTTTCAGGATAAGCCGACAGCGAGCCGATCAAAAATTGTTTTTCATACAATGATGGACTATCTGTGATGATAGAATGAATTTGAAAGGAAAGTTGACTTTTCAAAGCTTTTCGATAGGCAGGAATAGCATTTAATGCAGCTTCGAACAACAAGGACCGTACCTTTTCAGATGAACAGGTTTGTGCCGCGGATAATGCGCTCTCGTAATATGAAAAAGGCAGGTTAAACCGAAGATATTGAGCGGCACATTCTTGAACATATAAAGATGAGTCAGAAAGGGCATTGAAAACAAAACCAATAATTGAATCTCTCGGATAGTACATTAATGCGTTGATGATTTTTCCACGGACAAAATGTTCATCTCGGGACTGATACGTTTCTTTGAGCAAATTAAGACCCGACATTGTAGTTGTTTTAGCCAAAGCCGTCAGAAAATTGCCAAGTGTGTAAGGCTCTTTTGTATTGCTGACAAGTTTTTCAAGTTGTTTGTTGTAAGCGGTAAGGGAATGAACGTTTTTTCGTTCTAAATAGGCACTTGCATAAAATGCGGTAGTATTATCTAAAAAATCACTTTGTAAAAGATCTAAAAAGACTTTTTCAGTGCCCATTCTATGAACAGTCTTTTGTACAGCAAATCGATACAAGGCTTTAGCCAAACCAAGACGTAAGACCGTATCTTCTTTAGCATAGCTTTTAGCAGTACAGATATCGATCAGATCATTTAAAGACCCTGTTTTTCCAATGGCTTCTAATAAATAAGCTTTAACAAGGGAAGAACTATCTTTGGCAAATGCAGATTGTAGATAGGGGACAACACTGGGGTGTTTCGTTTGACCTAACGAGTAAGCAGTGTTGCAACGGATGATTTCAATAGGGTCTTGTAGACTTCGAGCTAATTCTGTAATATAATTCGTGTCTTGTAGAGAGGCAAAAGCTTTGACAGCAGCTAATCGACGGTTTGGGTTAGATACGCTTAAAAAGGGAATGATCTCTTTGCTGTTTCGGGCATTTTTATAGTTGAATATCTGCTGAGAAACCGGGTCAGTAATATCAATAATCGCGGAGTCTTGGAGTGCGTCATTTCTTGAACACGAAAAAAAACAAACTATAAGCAAAAAAACTAAAGGAAATAAGCGTGTCATATTTGATCTTACGTTTTTCTGGATTTTTTCTTGGCAGCTGGAAAAAGAACATTGTTCAAGATCAGACGATAGCCAGCAGACTGTTTGTGTAATTCAAGATCTGTCGGTGGATCACCGACATAATGTCGATAATCTTCAGGATCGTGACCTCCATAAAAGCTCCAAAACCCTTTTTGAAAGGTACCATGAATATATCGGGCTTCTTTTTGTAATTTATTTTCACCTAGAATCAACACATTGGATTTGATGAATTCTTTTCGGTATGCAGTTGTTTGTCCCATAAAGCCTTTGACTGTTTTGGTATGACATTGAGTAAGCATCGTTGCAGCTCAGGCTGAGCAGCTGGGCAAAGGTCGCCCCGCAACAGCGGCATTGGCGCTGCGAGCCTAACATGCGGGCGAGATGTGGATCCAAGGGTCGGCCTTTCAGTGGCGGCAGTGGCAACAAAAACGGCAAGAGGCGCCGATCGGGGATCAGCGCCTCATATCCGAGTCGGTCTGATATCGGCTGCGCTCTTACTCTGCCGGGCGCTTCATTTCAAACCCCCGTTCCATCATATCGGATGGAACCACGGGATATTCGCCAGAGAAACAGGCGTCGCAGTACTGCGGACAGCTGTTGTTGCGGCCCTGATCCTGACCAACCGCGTGATAAAGCCCGTCAAGCGAGATGAACTTCAGACTGTCCACTGCGAGGTGTTTTGCCATCTCGTCCTCGGTCATGGTGGCGGCCAACAGCTTGTCCCGGTCGGGCGTGTCCACGCCATAAAAACAGGGCCATGCCGTCGGCGGAGACGCAATCCGGAAGTGCACTT
>CAXQBA010000442.1:0-9600 GCA_964221885.1 Luminiphilus sp.
ATCATTTTTATTTATAAGATATAGTATCCTTAGACTTATATAGACATCTTACACACAAGGCTAGCATTCTGTTTAAAGACAGTCTGCTAGTTTTTTTCGATAAAAAAGTCATCCGATGTATCACAGGATGTCTATTTTTTATTTAGTATATTATGTCAAATTAATTGATAACAAAACAAATTAATAATGACGAATCTATTGATTATGTCTGCTGTTGGCGGACTCATTGGACTTGCCGTAGGATCTTTATGGTATGGAAAAATTCTTTTTGGGAATGCTTGGATGGCTGAAACAGGCATTACTGAAGAAGATGCAAAACAATCGAATCCACTACTTATGTTCGGTGTTGCTTTTTTGATCACGGCTTACATGACCTTTCGGATGAAATGGATACATCATGATGATGAAAACCTTGCGCCTTTTGTACACGGGATGTTTCACGGTGTAATGAGTGTAGGGGTATATGCTATGGGTGCGGTAATAATCAATGCATTATTTGAATTGAAGAGTATCAAGTATATTCTAATAAATGCTGGGTATTGGCTGGTTGTATTATCTATGATCGGGGGAATGATTGCTGTTTTTCCACTCGGGTAATACGAACATATTTAGCAGGTTCACATTTTACAGAAAAGTAGCATTAAAGGGTAATATATTTTTTTTTGTTCCTTAATCATATTATGATTCCATTCTTTTACATTAGGTTATTCTGTGTGGTACTTTTGTGTTTTTGTGCTAAATTAAGCGCAGCACAAATCAATTTACTACCTACTATTGGTTTATCAACGTTACCTCAAGATCAAGATTCAATATGCCAGTTTACACCGTATCTCGGTGAATTTGATACATCTGGTTTTGTGATCGGAGATACTATTGCGGACTTTACATTGTACACATTACAGGATTCAATGGTAAATATGCATCAAGTGATCATGAGTGGAAAACCTACTTTATTGATCAGTGGGTCACTGACTTGTCCTGTCTTCAGAAATAAAATTCAGGATATCAATACGATGGCTAGTGTTTATACAGGCTTAGTGAATATTTTTGTCATTTTCACAATGGAGGCTCATCCAATCACCCCAAGTCCTTACAGTGGTACGATCTGGGTTACCAACCAAAATCAAAACGAACAGATCTTATTTCCCCAACCAACTACATATGGGGAGCGTAAAGACTTGTTAGATACACTTATGTCAAGGTATACACTTAATGTACCCGTATTATTAGATGGCCCATGTAATGAGTGGCTCTCGGCATTTGGCCCAGCACCTAATAATGCCTATTTGATCGATTCACAAGGCATTGTCTATGAGAAACAGGGATGGTTTCATAAACTTCCCGATGATATGTATTGTGAGGTAGATAGTCTGTTAGGGATTCAATCAGGCTATTGCAATACATCTAATAATCAAGGGAGTTTTTCATTTCAGTACTTGAACGATACCATTGCCTATGGACTGCCTGGTGATGTGTTGGCAGTTGAGGCTCGATTAACGAATATATCATCTACCGACAATTGTGAATTAACTGTTATTCGTTGGCAGGTTAATGCCCCAGCTAACTGGTCTACAGCTTTATGTATTGACGTATGTCTACCCCCTCATATTGATACGACAAATGTGGTTATTCCACCTGCATCATATAAGGATTTTACATTTTATTTTTATACAGATCCTTTACTTGATGGATTGGCTTCAGCACAGATAGGTTTTAAAAATGACCAGATCAATCAGAACCGCTTCTTCAGAATGTTCTATGGTCAAACCTCAAAGGCGACATCTACATCCTTTGTAGAACATTCGGATCCCATTCATATTTATCCGAATCCTTCGAGCAGTTATATAAGACTAAAAACGGATATATCAGAAAAGCCATACAGCCTATATCTCTATGATATATATGGTCGAATGGTGACTCAAGAATCAATAAATGAACCGAATTACACGCTTGATGTATCAACACTTCAAACAGGGAACTACATTTTAAAAGTCGTCAGTGAAAATACACAGGTATACACTAAGAAAATAACCGTTCAATAACGTCATTTAGTCAGTACAACTCGTTTGGTTGTGGTCCCCCAATCACCATTGCATCTGATGATATACATTCCTTTTGCCCAATTCGAACCATCGATTTGAATCGCAGAATCATTCGTGCTCGGCAAATTTAGAATCAATTCTCCTAATGTATTGTAGACCTGAATGGTATTGTTGGTAGATCGAGTATCTAAGTAAACATTAAAGACGTCCGTTGCTGGATTTGGAAATACATTCATCCATTGTGAAGCTTGAAGGTGATTTACATCGGTCGTAACGGATGGGCTTAGCATACCCACTTCATTGGTTAATCGATTCGTGTACCAGATATTTCCAGATGGTCCGATCTTCAAACCTGTAAGTCCGCTGAATCCAGTTGAAACTTGCCCTTGATAAACAGCAGGGTTTGAACTGATATCATAGAAGCGGATGTATCCAGTTGCGTAATCACCAATGATCATACTATTTCCGACAATATCAATACCACAAGGTCTAACAAGACCTGTATCAATAACTATTTCTGAAGTTACATTAGTCATTAGGGAATATTCAGCAACAGCTTCATACCCATTTAATGCCTGCTGCACATTACCTGTATTGGTATTCATGCGTAAAACACGATCATTACCATTGTCCACAATATATAACCAACCTGATGTTTTATCCATTTTTAAATGAGAGGGTAGGTCATTATCCTTAGCTACAGAAATTGGATATCTGCGAATAATCGCATCGCCATGGTATGACATACCTGGACCGTGATCCTCGACAAAATCATAGTATACTATGTCACTTGAATTACCATCAAAGACCCAGTAAGCGTTGTCTTTATGATGATCGATACCCATTGCATAGGGCGATTCATGAAGCATATCTAAGTGTGATCCATTCGTACCAGGACCTGCATTTTGAGCATACACATTCATATCTGAGGACCATAATGTTGGACCGGTAAATGGTGCACCTCCATTGTGATTTGCATCATAGACACCAGGAGATGAAGCCCAATTTGTATTTGTGCCAAATGATAGTGCAGTAGGAAGGGACATAAAATGCCATGCATTTCCATCTCTTCGATACAAACTCGTTTGACTAGATAGCCCAAAATCAGAAATAGTCACGGTCGAACCACCAGAGGTCTCTGTATCTTCATTGATAATCCAAAGTTCGTTTCGAGAAATATCGGGATGAATATCTAAATCTGTCGGTTTATTGACCTGTTGACTTGCATTTGCTATAATAGATCTTGTAGGTGTTGCTGCTAAAAAGTCTGCACTTCGATCGATCGGTTGAAATCCTTGGTATACATCGATAGGTTTATAGACTGTATCATTTAAGTTATAAAGGTCAAGATTCGAACCATTGATCGTATTCACCCAAACTTTAAGCGTATTCATTCCTGTACTAGTAGGTTGCCATAGTGTTTGGAATTCAATGTTAGCAACCTCAGATGGGTTAACATTCAAGCCTGAAATCGTTTCTGTTACTACAGCTTGATTGTCGATCTGATAACTCATATTTACAGAGCTAACAACACTTGAACTAACATTTCTGAATCCAGTTTGTATTTGAACACTTTCATTATCACCCACTTGATTGAATGGTGATGAAATTGGTAATACAGCTAAGTCATAGATTAGCAAAGGTGCAAAGAACGAGGTCGATTCAGAGCTGCCAAAAGAGCCTCCTGTTGCTACATTGACACCGGCTACGGATACCGTATATGAACCGACTCCTTCAGAGCAGCAAATACCATCTCCATAACTATCAAAAATGGTAAAAGTAACTTGAGAAACAGTAGGTACGCACACGTAGGTATTGATAGGTGATATATTGCCGTTTGTGTAAGGACCGCCACTACCATATGTTATGGTGCCAGCATAGTTTGTTAATGTCCAGGTTATCTCACTGCCCCAATTGTCAGGGTTTATATTTACATCAATGCGGGTCTCACCAGTAGGGCATTGACCATATGTAAGTTGTCCAAAAAGCAGTATTGTAAGTAAGTTGAGTATATATTTCATTGCCACATATTTTTTCGAAAAATACAATTTAATACAATATAAAACGACCAATCATGACCTTGGTTCAAGATTTTTACAAAGTCAAGCCACCCGGACGCCTTATTTTAATCGGATATTTTAAATAGAAGTGCGTATTGGTTTTTCATGGTTTGAACCTGGATCACATAAGTTCCGATTGATAGTTCTTGGGTAGATACCTTGCCAACAAAATCACCGGAAAACGTTATCTGGCCTTCTGAAGCGCATCTTCCATCTATATGGTGAATCTTAAAAAAGACAGGTTCTATCTGTGGTTGGTCAAATCTAAGATGTAGGATATGTTTCGCAGGGTTAGGGAAAATTAGTGGTTTGGACCCTTTTTCATCAGCAATTTTTGTTACGCTGACTTGTGCATCATTTATAAGTTTACAAACAAAAACATCAAAATCCGCAGATGCAAATAGTGAGTCTCCTATGAAAATTGTTGTATCCTGAAAAATACCACACAAATAGATGTCACCATTCGGAGTCAAATTCAAATCAAATACATAATCATTGTAATAATAACCAAGGGAACATGAAGAAATATATTGTCCCGAAGAATCATATTGAATAACAAATAGATTTGTAGGTCGATTTAAATGACGATTGGTAAGCGTATCTCCTTGCAATACCAAAAGGCTGTCAACGGTTCCGCCAACAAATACATTTAAATTCGAATCTACACTTAATGTGTACGCCCGCTCATCAAATGTACCGTCGATGGATTGTATCCAAGCTAATTGACCAGATGGATAGAATTTCAAAAGAAAGCCATCTTCTTCTTTAGAGCCCGTGGTTGACTGACCATCGACAGTGATTGATTTGTCAAACCAACCTGTTGCATAGCTATTCCCAAAGGGGTCAATGACAACATCTTTTAATTCATCTAGCATGTTGCCACCAAAATATTTTGACCAAATTATAGAACCGTCAGTAGACATTCTCAACATATATCCATCTATATTACCATTACTGATGAGTGTATCATTATCAATGATCATGATGTCTCTGAAGATGCCCCCAACAACAATTTCATTTTCAGAGTTGATGTCTATACTATTCGCCTCTACAAAAGCGGGCCCACCCCAAGTTTTAATCCATTGAAATTGTCCGTTTTTATCAAATTTGGCTGTAAAAGCATCTTTAAGACCACCACCAATGATCGTTGTATTTTCAACTACTAAAGTGTCTTCAAATGAACCAGCCATATATACATTTCCATCATGGTCCAGATCAATATCATAGCCGTATTCGAAGCCAACGCCTCCAACATGTTGAACCCAAATAGTAGATCCGGATGTATCTAATTTAGCCAAGAAGGCATCAAGTAGGTTACTTGAGGTGATTTGATTTTGTTGAGATTGTATGGTCGCATTGAATGCCCCACTCACGTAGATGAAACCATCTGAATCATATGCAATACCATATCCTTGGTTTGGGCCACTTGTATTCATAGATTTTATCCAATTAAGATGACCATCTTCTCGATAACAGGCAATAAAAGTTTCATCAGTTTGTGAGGTTGATAATTGGGAAATGCTGTCTCTAAAGTATCCAATTGCATATACATTTCCATTGTGATCATCGGTCACTAACTTATGGATTCTTTCAGTAGAATTACCGGGTATGGATCGAGTCCATTCCAATTGAAATCCTTGACTTTTTGACTGGAAGCAAAGGGTGATAAGAAGTAGACATATGACAAATAATTGCATTGAATCTATTTTGTATTCATTCAAAAATACTATTATTAGCCAACTTAAGTATCATATTATGCGATTCTATATCTTTTCCATTCTCTTTTTGACGTTTTCATGTTCGAATCCGACTATGGATACATCATCTCAAGTACACTCTTCAACCGATGTTGTTATCTCAACACAGCATGGGGACATTACTGTGGCTTTATCCGATAACGCTCCCAATCATAAAAGGGCATTCATTGAGTTGGTTGAAGCACATTTTTTTGATTCATTGACTATCAATCGTGTCATTGATGGTTTTGTCATTCAAGGCGGTTGTCCTGATACGGAGGCAGGATTTAGTGATTCCCCTCATTTGATCGATCCTGAATTTCATGATTCACTACGACATATTTATGGTGCTTTAGGAGCAGGTCGTGACGACAACCCCCAAAAAAGGTCAGCTATCTGTCAGTTTTACATTGTTCAGAACAAAGAAGGTATTTCAAGACTGGATGGCAACTATACCATCTTTGGACAGGTAGTTGAAGGAATGGATGTTGTAGAATGGATCGCTAAACTAGATACCGATTCGATTGATCAGCCTATCGATGCTGTTCATATGACTGTACAAACGATTGATTAATGACTTAAAAAGTCTTTATTGTATTTTAGGATTCATTCCCATAGAGGAGAATCCACCATCATGGAAAAGATTTTGCATGGTCACATAACGTGTGTAATCCGAAAAAAGTGAAATGCAATATTCGGCACATGCCTGAGCAGGTGCATTACCTAGAGGTGACATGTTTTCAGCATATGCCAAGAATTCATCGAAACCATCAATACCCGTGCCTGCAGTAGTTGGCGTTGGAGATTGGGAAATCGTATTTACACGAACTTTTTTACGTTCACCATAGTGATATCCGAATGACCTGGCGTAGGACTCTAACAATGCTTTCGCTTCAGCCATTTCTCCATAATGAGGGAAGATGCGTTGTGCTCCAATATAAGTAAGAGCAAGGATTGAGCCCCAATCATTCATCGCATCATGTTTCCACAATGTTTGTATTAGTTTATGGAAACTCATAGCAGATATATCGATTGTTTTAGCCATGTAGCTATAATTCAGATCAGTATACGGCTTATTTTTTCTGATATTCAGTGACATACCAATAGAGTGAAGAACAAAGTCGATCTTTCCTCCGAAGATCTCTGTACTTTTAGAGATAAGGTTCTCAAGGTCTTCTAGGCTGGTTGCATCAGCAGGAATGGCCTCGCATGATAATTTTTCAGCTAGAGCAGTTATACTTTGATCACCTCGTAAACGAAATGCAGTGGGTGCATTGGTCAGAACGATTTCAGCACCTTCTGCTTTACATTGTTCAGCTACTTTCCATGCGATTGATTTATCATCAAGTGCGCCGAAAATGATTCCTTTTTTACCTTTTAGTATCATATCACTGTTGATTTATGATTTGTAAATAATTCGCTGCAATTATACTAACTATTTAGCTATTTATTAGCAGGTTTTGCTTGATTTTCGGTCATTGTTATATTGTAGCTATTGTACGTATATAGAATTTTTGGGATTAAAGATGCATCATCAACATAAAACCAGCCATAAGGATCATTAAGGCATCTTCAACAATCGTTACAGTACTCATAGGTAGATCAAAAACATTACCTAGACAAGCACAGGTGATCTTTTGACGACTTTTTACAGCTTGAATCACGCCCAAAATACTAATGGACATGACAATCAATGTAATTAGATTTGTTAGAATAGGGTCGAAATGTATTAGATATAATAGTCCCATTGATACCTCAAATCCGATATATATATAACTCCATGTCGGGAATTTCTTAGCAATCAGATCATAATCCTGATAGCTATTCTTAAAACCAGATGGATCTAATAATTTGAAAAAAGAAAAGATCAAGAAAAAGCCAGCCATAAAATGACGCATCCAACGCATGATATCTTTAGAGTCACTAATCAGCTCAATACTAGTGCAAACAATGGTCAGATAAGCAAAAATGAGTAAGATCGGTCGATAGGTTTTAAAAAAAGATGTAGATGAAATTACAGTATCCTCTGAGATAGAGATAGAATATTTTGACCCAACGATCTGATTGATCTGTTCTGGAGTAAATGTTTGATCTGAATCAATAATCAGACTATTAGTAGCTAAAGACACGTCAATTGCTGAAATATGAGGATGTTCAGCTAATGCTTTATTTACATGGCCAACACAATTCATGCAGGTCATTCCTGTAATTGAGAATTCTTGTTTCACGTGATTTATTTCTTTAAATATAAAAAAAAGAGGTGACAATCAGCCACCTCTTTTCTATATGAAAAAGGAGTTTTTATTTGACATCAAAACGGTCAAGATCCATCACTTTATTCCAAGCAGCAACGAAATCTTTTACGAATTTCTGACCTGAATCAGATTGACCATAGATTTCAGCAACTGCACGTAATTCAGAGTTAGAACCAAAGATCAGATCAGCACGAGTAGCTGTCCATTTTTTAGTTCCTGTGATACGGTCGGTTCCTTCAAATACCTCATTACTTGCATCAACCGGTGCCCATTTGGTAGACATATCCAACAAGTTGACGAAAAAATCATTCGTTAATTGCTGAGGTCTTTTCGTGAAAACACCATGATCCGAACCATTATAGTTGGTATCTAATACACGCATACCTCCGATCAAAACCGTCATTTCAGGAGCGGTTAATGTCATCAGTTGTGCTTTATCGATCAACATTTCTTCAGTTGGAGCTGTATGAATCATATTTTTATAATTGACAAATCCATCAGCTGGTTGTTCTAGCACTGCAAATGAGTTAGCATCTGTTTGCTCAGCTGTCGCATCGCCGCGGCCAGCGGTAAAAGGCACGGTAACACCATGACCTGCGTCAGTAGCTGCTTTTTCGATACCAAATCCACCAGCTAAAACGATCAAATCAGCTAACGAAACTTTTTTGTTACCCGTTTGTGCAGCATTGAACTCGTTTTGGATAGCTGTCAATACGTTGAGAACTTTAGCTAATTGAGCCGGATTGTTAGATTCCCAGTCTTTTTGTGGCGCTAAACGTACACGAGCACCATTGGCACCACCACGCATATCAGAACCACGGTATGTTGTAGCTGAAGCCCAAGCAGTAGAAACCAACTCAGAAACCGATAGACCAGAAGCGAGTACCATTCCTTTCAATTTAGCAATGTCTGCTGCATCAACAAGATCATGATTTGTTGCAGGAATTGGATCTTGCCAGATTAGCTCTTCACTAGGAACTTCTTTTCCTAGGTATCTAACTTTAGGCCCCATATCTCTATGAGTCAATTTGAACCAAGCTCTTGCAAATGCATCTGCTAGTTGATCAGGGTTTTCCATAAATCGTTTTGAGATTGGACCATAGATCGGATCAAAACGAAGCGCAAGGTCAGCTGTTGTCATGATAGGAGCATGCTTCACGTTTGAATCGTGGGCATCAGGTACTGTATTGTCAGCAACGCCATCTTTTGGTACCCATTGGAAAGCACCCGCCGGGCTTTTGACACATTCCCATTCGAATTTATATAAATTTTCAAGGTATTCATTATCCCAAGTCGTTGGTTTCGTAGTCCAGGCACCTTCAATACCACTTGTGATGGTATCTTTTCCTTTACCTGAACCGAATGAACTATGCCAACCTAATCCTTGTGCTTCAATAACAGCTCCTTCAGGATTTGCACCAACATGAGATTCAGCACCTGCACCATGACATTTTCCGAAAGTGTGTCCACCAGCAACCAAAGCAACGGTTTCTTCATCATTCATGGC
>CAXQBA010000443.1:0-9900 GCA_964221885.1 Luminiphilus sp.
TCTTTTGCGAAGTTTCTTTTCATAGGTCGTTTCGATATGCTGAATCGAGTTACCTATCGCGTCCAATAGGGCCGTCATTCCACCCGGGTAGTAACTTTCAGCAGAAAGGGGTGACCTGAAACATATATTTTGTATGATTTACTCGAGCGAAAATTCAATGCACCTCCTGTTTGCAACAAAAAAGAATATTTCGAATATATTCAAAAGGATAGTGTTCGTTTCAAGAAAATATATCCCTTCCTACGTTTAGCTTATCCAGATATTCCTTTCCGAAACGATATATTCAGACAAATTCGTAATGAAATGGATTTGATCACATTACAGCCCATATGGTCTGATCAAATTGAAATTGATACGAATACATTATTTAGAACTTACAGAGAACATCTCGAACGTGGTGGTTATCTGATGACACATGTTTTTTTAAATGCTCTTTTTTTTCGTGAACAAAATCATGAAATATGTCGATCTCCTGAATTTTTACAATTGGAAATAACTGCCGAAAAAAAATTAAGAACCTACATTGTTGAAAACCCCTATCCAGGTGATATCACGATCGAAGCTTACTGTTTTTTAACATTTGATGATAAAATTAACATCAAAGATTATGTGTCATTCATCCGAAAAATTGTTCAGATACAATTAGAAAATGGTGCTTGGTATTACGATCAGTTCAGAACTGTTGAAGAACAACACACAGTCATATTAGCTTTGTGGCTGCTATATGAATTTAGATATCCAGATGCATTGAATATGAAATGGATACAACATTGAGTGAAATGAAAACTCATACCTCCACTTTATTTTAAATCTTACTATATTAGTAGAATAATTATTCATAAAATGTATGTGACATGTTTGGAGGAATGGAAGAATTGCAACAACAGATGCAATCAAAACTAACAGAAATTAAAGTTCAAGCTCAAGCAGGTGATGGTTTGGTGATTGTTACTGCAAATGCAGCTCGACAAATTCTTGATATCAAGTTAGACCCTGAATTAAGCGATAAAGAAGAAATTGAAGATCTTGTTTTAGAGGCTGTCAATCGGGTGATTGTTGAAGCTGCAAAAAAGGAAAAAGAAGAGACCCAACGAATGATTAGTCAAATCCTACCTCCTGGTATGGATAATTTAGGTGGATTGTTTGGTTAATATGAGTTTAGATTCAAAAAAAGTTTTCCGAACCATTGGTGCAACTGGCTTCATCACATTGATACCAGTAATCCTTCATGCGCTGGGCATTGACCAATTTCAAGATGTACTCTCTGAACGTTTTGGTGCCATAACAGATCTAGGCGTTCTCTCTATAATATCGTTCTTTTTAATTGGTAGTTTTTTTATTACTCAGAAAGGTGAGAATCACAGTGCGTCAGTCATCAGTTTTTTGATTGGTTTCATGCTTATCTTTACATTCACCCGACTGAGCATATTGGATTCATTTACCGACGTTACTGACACGATCTTCTTTCTAGAAAACCCAAGTCTCAATCTATTTGTCGGCCTGTTTATACTATCTTTTGGTTTATTGCTCTCTTTGACTCCAAAAATGTCCATCTGGAAAGAATCTATTTGGCTCATTATAGTTCCATTTTTTGCTTTGGTCTCTCTTCAAGATGTCTCCTACTTCGAAAATGGACAAGATTCAGTTATTTCATTAGATGAAAGCTTCGTAACACTATCAAACCTGATCGATCCTAGATATTCAAGTCAACCTGAAATCGTCACTTTTATTGAAACGATCAATGAAACCGATTCACTAAATGAACAGCAAAAAAGAGAAGAAATTGAAAAGCTACAACAACGGATCAACAAACTTGAACAGGATAAAACTATTCTAGAACAAAAAAGTAATGCATTAGCTATGAGTCAAACTATTGATTCATTAGAAGCTGAGTTGAAGAAAAAGACATGGTGCGCAAATACTAGGTCAGATGGAAATCGGGTAAAAACATATCATGAAGCTGTTGTTCCGAATGTACCATGTGTCAGAGATTTTGCTCTTTCTATTGTTCAAAAACATCAAGGCACTTATTACCTTTCAGATCGCCGCTCACCATCTAAACAAGGCATCAAACAAGTGATTCTTTTACATTACAAGATTTCAAATAAATGGAAGTATATCAGTGATCCAACGGTACTTCAGGATGATTATTTTTCTACCGCAAATCATACGATCGGCAACGGTCTTGTTGGTGATTGTGACGATTTTTCTATTCTAATGGCCTCCTGTATTGAAGCAGTTGGAGGAGTCGCAAGGATCATGTATGGTCGATGTGATGCATTTGCACATGCTTGGGCTGAAGTATATGTCGGTTCAAAGTTGAATCTCGAAAAATTCAAACAACGTATACGAGCAGCCTATAAAGACCCGAGTAGACGTATTGCTCATAGTATGGATGAAAATGGCGATTATTGGATACCTTTAGATTGGGATATTGGTGTATTCACATGCAATACGTACGAAAAATATTTACATGTGGATTATCATTCAGATCAACAGATCCATTAGATTATGACTGGGCCACTTCACTTAACTACCCCCTTATTCAAAGACCACTACTGGAGTGATAAACTTCAATGTGATATCTGGTTGAAAATGGATTGTTATCAACCTGTAGCTTCATTCAAAATTCGCGGAATAGGCCTGCATTGTCAACGAATGAAAGAGAAGGGATATACCCATTTTATTTCTGCATCTGGTGGAAATGCAGGACTTGCAACTGCGTATGCTGGTAAACTTCTAGATATTCCTACTACTGTTGTAGTACCAGCCTCTACTTCAAGTTACATGGCAGATAAGATTCGTCAATTGGGTGCAGATGTACAGATTTACGGTCAAATATGGGATGAGGCCAATGAAGAAGCCATTCGTCTATCACAAAAAGATACGTAGGCGTATATACACCCATTTGATCATCCAGATATTTGGGAAGGCCATGCTTCGGCTATTAAAGAATGTGCACAACAGATCGATACGCCAGATGCTATTGTTGTTGCAGTCGGTGGTGGTGGTTATTTCTCAGGGATTTGTCAAGGTGTTCGATCTGTTGGTTGGACTGAATCAAAGATCATCACAGCAGAAACACATGGTGCTGCTTCTATGAAAGCATCTTTGAATGCTAGAAAACACATTTCGATTGATCAAATTGATACTGTAGCTACCACATTAGGTGCAAAAAAGGTTGCCAAACAGAGCTTTGATGATGGAATGGCTCATCAGGTGCGCTCCTATGCAGTAAGTGATGCACAAGCTTTATCAGCATGCAAAACATTTCTCAATGATTGGGCATGTCTAGTTGAACCTGCTTGTGGTGCTGCTCTTTGTGCTATCTATGAGGAAAGCTTAGCCATTTCGTCAAGCTATCGATCCATTCTTATAATGGTTTGCGGCGGAGCAGGTATGAAGATCGAGCAATTTGAGAACATTTTTTAGGAAATTTCATTTTAACTATCGTTTACTAGTTTTTCCTTGTAAATTTGCCGCATGTTATTTCAAGCCATCCTCGAAGGTCTCCTTGCCGGCTTTATTTTAAGTCTGTTTTTGGGTCCCATGTTTTTTTCTATGCTACAATTGGGTGTAGAACATGGTTTTCGTGCTGCATTTTCATTGGCTTTAGGACAATGGCTTAGTGATCTACTTTTTATTTGTGTTGCGTTTTTATCAGCCTCTTTCGTTGAAGATCTTGTTAATAACCCTAGCTCTCAGGAGGAGTTTGTTTGGTATAGTGGTACAATTGGCGGACTTATGCTTGTTCTTTTTGGTCTTGGTCTAGTATTTACGCGTGCCAAATCAACGGATCATTCGTCAGACTCCATTATTCATACCCAACATAATAAACGACCTTTCCTAGCTTATTTTGCTTATTGCTCTCAAGGTTTTCTGATCAATACGATCAATCCGACCCCTATTCTTTTTTGGCTTGGTCTTATGGGAGCCTCTATTAGTCGATCGTACACTGCTGAAGCTACGTATGTACTCTATCTAACAGTGATGTCTGTAGTTGTTGGTACCGACCTCTTGAAAATATACTTGGCCAAGTCCATTCGCAAATGGTTAAAACCTCATCATGTGATTCGAATTCGTATCCTTGCAGGTATTGTTCTAGCTGGTTTTGGTGCCTCCCTTTTTGTCAAGGTTAATTTTTTGTGATCGTTTATTAGTACACCTCAATGATTTCATCCAATCGCGTTGTATAACGGCGAGAAAGGTGCTCCTGCTTCATTTTCCAAGTTCGTCCCTGGTCTTGCGACGCTAGCTTGATCTTATCCGTACCGATCGTGTAATTGATCTTGTCGATCGCTTCCATGAGTATATCATGTCGTGGATCACGGCGAGAGAATAAACTCGTTTGGTAGATCTGCTGAGGACTGATATCCATGACCATCACCCCCGCTTTCTTATACACAATCCCTGTGCGAAATATTTTTCGTAAAGCTTCCACCGCGTAATGCACAATATCGATGGTTGAATTGGTCTGATACGGTAGGTGAAGTACGATACTCCTACGATACTGACGCGCTCCCTTTCGAAAAATATTACTACGAACAAAAACCAGAACCGTTCGGCAAACAGATTTTTGACCACGCAATTTCTCCGCACACTTCGAAGCAAAGGTTACGATACGTTCTTTGACCTCTTCAAAAGTGACATAATCCTTATCAAACGAACGAGTCGTAGCAATACATTTTTTATCTTGCGTCTCTTCCAGGTCCAAAATAGGCTCCCCCAATAGATCTCGCTTTAATCGAAGTCCGACGATCGACATATTCTTCTTGACCCACATATCATCCAGTGTTGTAAATTTCAATGCTCGATCGACGCCCATATGCTGTAAGCGACGTGCATGTCGAGGACCGATTCCCCACACATCACCTATAGGCAACCAGGCTAAGGCTTTTTCACGTTGTTGTTCGGTCTGGATAACATACACGCCTCCCGTGTGATCATGGAACTTCTTAGCAATCCGATTGGCTACTTTAGCCAATGACTTAGTAGGTGCAAAACCAATACTCACTGGAATCCCTGTACTACACAATATCCGACGACGCATCGCCTGACCATGCTGCTGAAGATGAATATACGGACAGTTTTTAAACTTCAGGAATGACTCATCGATACTATACACCTCAATCTCCGGTGACATCTCCCCTAGGATACTCATGACTCGATTACTCATATCCCCATACAATGCATAATTGGACGAAAAAACATGAATATGATGCTTCTCAAATAGTTTTCGAAACTGAAAAGCAGGCGCTCCCATTGGTATACCTAGTGCCTTTGCTTCATTACTCCTCGCAACAACACAACCATCATTATTTGAAAGAATAACGATCGGTTTGTCCTTTAACGAAGGCCTGAATACGCGTTCACAAGAGGCATAGAAATTATTGCAATCGACCAGGGCAAACATCACAAACTTTTTATAACATGAACCACCATTCCCCAAACCAAAAAATCATCAGAACTCGATACACGAATTGGCTTGTATTGATTATTGGCAGGTAAGAGTACACAAGCTGTAGGTTCAATCGATAACCGCTTAACAGTAAACTCACCATTAAGACAACAAACAGCAATCTTACCACTCATAGGCTCAAGACTACGATCCACAACCAACAGATCCCCCTCCTCAATACCCGCATCTCGCATTGAATCACCACGAACACGCGCATAAAAGGTAGCCGATGGGTGTTTGACTAGTTCTTTATTTAAATCAATAGTAATATCCAAGTGGTCATTAGCGGGTGATGGAAAGCCAGCCTGAATACCACTCTCTACAAAAGGAAGTGATAACGGTTTAGTCCGACAGGTGGCATACATTTCTAATTCTGTAGAGCGATGTAATGTGTGTAACTTCATGGTTTTATTCATTAAATTTCGTTAGAACTACATTAAGTGAGGAAAAGTATACTAATTTACTACTTTTTAAAACAATTTGTTTTAAAAATGTACACTATTTTGTTTCCAATTTGTCATTTTCTATTTTTTATCTAAAAAAAATATCAGATATTAAACCATTGATCGGACACAAGGTCTAAAAAACAAATCCCATATGAATGACAGCGATAAGCGAAGTTGACATACAGAACTACTTAACAAAAAAACAATACGAAAAGGCATTCAATAAACTGTTACAAGTATATAAAGAACGAATATACTGGCAGATACGAAAAATGGTCTTGCATCATGAGGATGCCAATGATGTGTCTCAAAATGTATGGATAAAAGCTTGGAAAGGACTACCAAAATTCAGCAGGCGTTCAGCCATTTATACCTGGTTATACAGAATCGCTCATAATGAATCAATCACATATCTGAATAAACAACGAATGAAAATAGCAGACGATTCAGAGCAATACTTCCAAACAACCTATGCAAATCTACAAAGTGATGCGGATTTCAGAGGCGATGAAATTGAAGCAAAGCTACAGGCAGCTATAGCAAGTCTTCCACCCAAACAACAAGCTGTATTCAATATGAAATACTTTGAAGAGAAAAAATACCAGGAAATGGCCGATATACTGCAGACAAGTGTGGGAGCACTTAAAGCATCCTATCATCATGCTGTAAAAAAAATTGAACAATTTATTAAAGGAAATTAAACCAATTACCATTTGGTAAGTCAAAGAACTATATGATGAACGAAAACAAACATATTGAAGAACAGTTAGAAGGGCTTAAACGAGATGATCTATTCAACGTACCAGAGGGGTATTTTGATCAAATGCAACAACGCATACTTCAGCAGATACAAGATATACCACAAGAGAGAAAAGCCAAAGTTATCAGCCTTCAGAACATGATGCGCGTAGCAGCAAGTATACTGTTTGCAGTGGGTCTTTCATGGACCATGCAACATCAAATAGAGCCCACTCAATCGCAAATGGCTACATTCGAGGAAGTAGAGACAAAAGAGATGGAGAATTATCTCTTGGAATATGACGAGGAAGATATTATAACAGCCTATGCAGAAATGACCAATGAGGATGTGGAAGATGATAGCAGCTGGCTGACTGAAGATGAAAAAGAAGAGAATAACGATGTTTATTTTGAATATATTTTAGACGAAGAACTATCGATTGAAGAAATCCTACAAACGGATCCGGAGCTGTTTGAGGAGCTATGCATCGCATGCTAAATAATTTATTAAACAAAAAAAAAGACATGAAGAAAATGAGTAACATTATCGCGCTGTGTATGATCCTAGTATTGAACAGCAGTGCTTTTGCGCAACCAGATCAGCGCATGGAAAATCGAAAAGATCAGATCAAAGCCATGAAAGTGGCCTACATTACACAATTGCTAAACCTCAGCCCAGAAGAGTCTCAAACTTTTTGGCCCATTTATAACCAAATGGAAGAGGAAAAGAAACAGATCAAAAAAAGTGGCACTGACAAAGTTTCTTTAAAAGAGAATCTTGGTAATATGTCGGACAAAGAACTTGAAGGGATTATCGAAAAAGAATTTGCTATGAAACAGCAATTACTCGATTTGCAAAGACAGTACTATCAAAAATTCAAAACAGTTCTACCTATGCAAAAGATTATCAAATTGCAATACGCAGATAATGCTTTCAATCGTGAAATTCTCAAAAAAATGAGGGAGAAACGAAAGGAAATGAATCCGCCTAGGCGATAACTCAAAGAACATCCTATTTAATCTGAAACCCAATACTCGATGGTATTGGGTTTTTTAATGGATAAATCAAGCGAATAAGGTAAAAAGGAATAAAAAATATCGCTATTTTGGGAATTCATTATTTAAACCACTGAATTTTTAATACAAACATGATCAATATTACACTCCCAGATGGCAGCGTTCGTAAGTATGAGTCTGGAACAACTGGTTTAGACATTGCATTATCTATAAGCGAAGGACTGGCCAGAAATGTAATTGCCACCAATGTAAATGGTGAAGTATGGGATGCTACTCGTCCGATCGAAAATGATGCATCGATCCAATTACTAACATTTCGAGACGATGATGGAAAGTCAACGTTTTGGCATTCATCCGCTCACTTAATGGCAGAAGCCTTAGAGGAATTGTATCCTGGAGTAAAGTTTGGAGCCGGACCACCCATTGAAAATGGATTCTATTATGATATCGATTTGGGAGATCGTAGTTTGTCCAGTCATGACTTTGAGAATATCGAGAAAAAAATGTTGGAACTGGCTCGACAAAAAAATGATTTTGTCCGTCAGCCAATTTCAAAAAACGATGCAATTCAATACTTTGAAGAAAAAGGTGATCCGTATAAACTCGAACTATTAACTAAACTAGAGGATGGCACGATCACATTATATAAACAAGGAGGTTTCACGGATCTTTGTCGTGGCCCACATATACCAAATACGGGGCGAATCAAAGCTGTAAAAATCACTAAGGTTTCGGGTGCATATTGGCAAAATGACGAAAATAATACGGTCATGACACGAGTCTATGGGATCACATTTCCAAAGGCAAAAGAACTAAAAGAATATCTAGAGCGCTTAGAGGAGGCTAAAAAAAGAGATCATCGCAAATTGGGTAAAGAGCTAGAATTATTCATGTTTTCCGAAAAAGTTGGTGCAGGTCTACCAATTTGGCTACCTAAGGGTTCAGCACTCCGAAACAGACTTCAAGACTTCCTATCAAAAGAGCAAATAAAACAAGGTTATCAATTGGTTACTACCCCACATATTGGCCATAAGAATCTTTATATCACTTCGGGTCACTATGAAAAATATGGAGAAGATAGCTTTCAGCCGATAAAAACACCTAAAGAAGATGAGGAATTCTTTCTCAAACCGATGAACTGTCCTCATCATTGCGAGATTTTTGCTCATAAGCCACATTCCTACAAAGATCTACCGATCCGAATTGCTGAATTTGGAACAGTCTACAGATATGAACAGTCTGGTGAACTACACGGTCTGTCGAGAGTACGATGCTTCACACAAGATGATGCACACATCTTCTGTACGGTTGATCAATTAAAGAGTGAATTTATCAAAGTACTTGAATTGACCTTATTTGTATTCAAAAAAATGGGGTTTTCAGATTTCACAGCACAGATCTCTTTAAGAGATCCTGAAAAACCAGAAAAATATATCGGATCTGATGCGAATTGGGATGCCGCCGAAAAAGCGATCATCGAGGCGACGAGTGATCTAGATCTGGATACAGTGACCGAATTGGGTGAGGCCGCTTTCTACGGTCCTAAATTAGACTTTATGGTTCGAGATGCCCTTGGCCGCTCATGGCAATTAGGTACCATACAAGTAGACTATAATCTACCAGAACGATTCCAGTTGGAATATATAGGTGCTGACAACGGCGCTCATCGTCCTGTCATGATTCACAGAGCACCATTTGGTTCTCTCGAGCGATTCATATCGGTATTGATCGAACACACCGGTGGTAAGTTTCCACTCTGGTTGACACCCGAACAGTTTGCGATCTTACCTATTTCAGATAAATTTGTCTCCTATGCTGAGGACGTTTTAAATCAGTTAGCCAATCACGATATCCGTGGTATTTTGGATGACCGAAATGAAACTCTGAAGCGTAAAATCCGAGATGCTGAGGTCAAAAAGATTCCAATCATGTTGATTGTAGGCGGGAAGGACATGGAAAATGGAACCGTATCCGTTCGGCTTCAAGGAGTCGAAGGTGGTGATAAAGGAGCAATGCCTATTCAAGATTTTATTACATTCTTCCAATCTTTATTAGATACGGAAGGTGCTTAAATAAGCGTTACTATTCTTCCAATTTAAAAGGAGTGTCACATAAAAATGTGACACTCCTTTTTTAATCTACACATTCCAATTTAACGTTATCCATAAGTAGATAACTATTTCTAAAAAACGACTTAACAAAAATTTAATTCTGTAAATTGAAAATATATTGACTTATTAG
>CAXQBA010000444.1:0-2664 GCA_964221885.1 Luminiphilus sp.
CAGCGCTTTTCTGAAAGAACAAAAAAACATTATGGTTAACTAACAAAGATCAACCTAAAAAGATCATTCTTTTGGTAAAAAGTACTATTAGTATTTGGTGTTTTTTTCGCTAATTTTTTAAAAAAAATCTTTGGAAAATATACGAATATTCAATTGTCCACGTAAATTTGACGTACACTTTATATCAAGAGAAAACTCTTAAACAACTTTTTAAAAACTACTTAATTTAACGGCTTGATATTTACTTGTTTAGAAGATTTATACAGGTTATAGTAGCAGGCCAAAAACGTATCATCTTATGGAATCTTTATCAGAAGTGAACATGTACAAACAAGATATTGATGCATTTATGCAAAAGGTGGCTGCTAAGCACGGTCACGAGACAGAATTTTTACAAGCTGTCCTTGAAGTCGCTGAGACTGTTATTCCCTACATTAAAGAGAATCCGAAATACGAACATGCTAAAATACTTGATCGTATTGTAGAGCCTGAGCGAATTCTTATTTTCAGAGTGCCATGGTTGGATGATCAGGGTCAAGCACAAGTGAATATTGGTTATCGTGTTGAATTCAATTCAGCTATTGGACCTTACAAAGGAGGGCTTCGTTTTCATCCATCTGTCAATCTATCAATTCTTAAATTCTTAGGATTTGAGCAAGTTTTCAAAAACTCCCTGACAACATTGCCAATGGGTGGAGGTAAAGGAGGTTCTGACTTTAATCCGAAAGGAAAATCAGATAATGAGGTAATGAAATTTTGCCAATCTTTTATGACTGAATTACAACGTCACATCGGTCCTGATACAGATGTTCCTGCAGGTGATATTGGTGTAGGTGGACGTGAGATCGGATATATGTTCGGTCAATACAAACGCCTTCGTAATGAATTTACAGGTGTCCTTACAGGTAAAGGTATCAATTGGGGTGGTTCTTTGATCCGTCCTGAGGCTACTGGTTATGGATGTGTATACTTTGCTGAGGAAATGCTTAAAGTGAAAGGTGATTCTTTCAAGGGTAAGACCGTATCTATATCTGGTTCAGGTAATGTTGCTCAATACGCATGCGAAAAAGCAATTCAGCTAGGTGCCAAAGTTGTCACTTTAAGTGATTCAGGTGGATACATTTATGACCCGAATGGTATTGATGCTGAAAAATTAGCTTGGGTAATGGATCTCAAAAATGTTCGTAGAGGACGAATCAAAGAGTATGTTCAACAATTTCCGGGAGCAACCTATCATGAAGGCATGAGACCATGGACAGAGAAAGTAGATATAGCGCTACCATGTGCTACTCAGAATGAATTGAACGGATCAGAAGCTGAGATTTCAATGAATAATGGCTGTATTTGTGTTGCTGAAGGTGCTAACATGCCTTCGACTCCTGAGGCAATAGAGAAATTCTTGGAAGCTAAGATCTTGTATGCACCTGGTAAAGCGTCTAACGCGGGTGGTGTTGCTACATCAGGCCTTGAAATGTCGCAGAATTCATTGCGGATGAACTGGACACGTGAGGAGGTCGATGAAAAATTATACAATATCATGGTATCTATTCATGAGCAGTGTGTCTCATACGGAACTCAATCTGATGGTTCAGTTAATTATGTGAAAGGTGCCAATATTGCTGGTTTTGTAAAAGTGGCTGATGCTATGATAGATCAGGGTCTTGTTTAAAATACAAAACAGAATAGTCATTTTAGAGTGCTCTCATTTGGGAGCACTTTTTTTATGTTTACTCTACAAAATCAAAGAACGTAGGAAAGGTGTCATTCGGTGTATCAAAAGAGATAATGAATGCATTAGAACCAGGAATCTGAGGGATGACACCTACGGGTAAGACAACATAATTTTTTTTGATCTCCGTATCGTTAGCACCAACGTAAACATTGATCTTTTCTTTGTAAGCATTCATCTCATTCACAGGTGAAAAATGAGCTGTTGGAGGATCGTTATCTATAAAGTAATTCCATGAAAATATAGAATGAGCTGGTCCATTATTCTGAAATGTGTTGGCAACATAACTTAGCGTAATTTCAAGATCTTGGGCATTAAAATGTAGATCGTGATAGAACGTGAATGCAAAATCCTCATATGTTTCAGATGATGAATCATAGTATCCGTCGTATACTTCATAGCCCGTATTAGGTATTGAAGAATCAGCCCAAGACATAGCTACTCCAGAATAGCAGCGACGTAATGGTGATGTCGAAGAATATGGAACTTGATATCGGTAGGTATACGCCATGTTACCATTATTATCTATAGCTATTGCATCTACCTTGGAATATGTTGAATTCGATGGGAATACCGTAAATAGAGAATCTGGTTTTTGAATGGGATCACCATAAAAATGTAATTCATTGAATTGCAGGATCAAGAGTGTATTGTTAAACCAGACCAGATCATTGGTAGAAGGATACAGATCAAGACGCTCGATCAAGGTACCTGCTGTATCTATAACAATGGGTGTATTTGTATGATCTATATATGCTATGCGTGCCAGGTCTTGAGATAAAGTGCAATGGGTTTTGGTCATACCATCCGTTGTGAGCCGACGTTGTTTGAGGAAACTTTGATCCATAATATAAAGATCATTGTCATAGATATATACAAAATTATAGATGTATGTATCATTGGTTGGCAAGGGCTCAGTTCCAGTTCCGAAAATC
>CAXQBA010000445.1:0-6122 GCA_964221885.1 Luminiphilus sp.
CTTCCGATCTGTACCTATATCCAAAACATTTTTGATTTCACTAAGAGGAACTACACAAGCTAATAAAAGAGAGTCTGTTCCAACTTTTTGTGTTGTTTGGTCCTGATGTACTGAGAATTGTTTGAAATGAAAAGGCATGATTCAGTAGCGTATTCTTTACGTGACTAAACTAGGACCCCCACAAAAAAAGACATTTCTGGTTTTGATGCTTATAGCGATACATTAAAGATTTAAAAATCCAAATCTAAATCCAAGTCTAGATCATCGTCATCATCATCGTCATCATCATCGTCATCATCATCATCATCGTCATCATCCATGTCTAGGTCGAGATCGTCATCATCTAATTCATCATCCAAATCAAGATCATCATCTAGGTCTAGGTCGTCATCGTCAAAATCAATGTCAAGATCATCAAATTCTGAATCATCGTCTAGATCCAGGTCACCTAAATCTAAGTCATCATCCAGATCAAGATCAAGGTCCAGATCAAGATCATCATCGTCTAAGTCCAGATCACCAAGATCTAAGTCATCATCTAAGTCCAAATCTCCAAGGTCTAGGTCATCGTCATCCAAATCGAGGTCTAGATCAAGATCGAGATCATCACCTAAATCGAGATCCATATCATCAAGATCCAGATCGAGATCTAGGTCATCGTCTAGATCATCAGCAGTATCAGCGGCTGAAGATGATTTGAGTTGTACCAATTCCAATTCATAACTAGCAAAAGTTCCCGTATGCAATTTAGTGCCTACAAACCATTGACAAGTAGGGTCGCCTTTTGAAAATCCTTTCGTTTCAAGTTGACGATCCATAGTGATGAACGACATATTTTCTTCATCTCCAATGAAGCGCATGATGGTCATTTTGACCTCTGTCTTATTATGTTGAACGATATCGCCTAATTTCATGTGTAGCTTTGTTATTGTAAGAAAGAAATGTAGAATCTAATGAGATGCAATGGCTACCAGTCGTCATCATCATCATCTCCACCTTCTGATGCTGGGAGAGGGGTGCCATCAGGGTACATAAGCATTGCAGACTTGAAAGATGATTTCATCATTCGTTTACTGTCTTCGTTGATAATATGCTCCCACTCACAAACACAATCACCGATACCAAAACCTTTCATACTGGCTGCTTTCTCTCTAGCACCGTCTGCATTTTTGAATACATAGCTGATGGTCATCATAGGACCTCCAGACTTCAGCATGACAATTTCTCCTCTTTCTGGCATAGTAAAGTAATTAAATGTGTAAATCAATTACTTAATATTATCATTTTTTCTATAAAAATGAATCGAAAAGAGCGGTAATTTTTAAAAAAAAATTTAAGAACGAATACCCACCTTTGGAGATGCTTCCAATATTTCCTCACTGGCTTTGTCCTCGTAAGAACTAAAGTTTTCAATAAAAGCTTTAGCTAAATGTGTGGCTTTGTCGTCATGTGCATCTTTGTCAGTCCATGTATTTCTTGGATTCAGAACGTCATTGGGCACATTGTCACAAGAAAGCGGAATCTGTAGACCAAAAATAGGAATAGTCTCATAAGAGGCATTAGCTAATTGACCATTTAAGGCTGCAGTAATCATGGATCGTGTATAAGAGAGTTTTATTCGACTTCCAACGCCATATGGTCCACCCGACCAACCAGTATTGACCAACCATACATTGACCTGGTTCTCTTTCATTTTATTTCCCAACATCTCTGCGTATTGCGTTGGATGCAAAGGAAGGAATGGAGCACCAAAGCAAGCAGAGAAGACGGTAACAGGTTCTGTAATACCTGCTTCAGTTCCTGCAACTTTTGCAGTGTATCCCGAAATGAAATGATACATAGCCTGACCAGGTGTTAACTTTGATATAGGAGGTAAGACACCAAATGCATCACATGTTAGAAAGAAGATATTTTTTGGAATGCCACTTTTAGAGGTTGGTAGGGCATTGTCAATATAATGGATAGGATAGGATACTCTTGTATTTTGAGTAATGGATGTATCTGTATAATCGGGCTGACGTGTTTCAGGATGGAACACAATATTCTCCAAAATAGACCCATATTTAATAGCCTTGAAAATTTGTGGCTCTTTTTCGGCTGTAAGATCAATGGTTTTTGCATAACAACCACCTTCAAAATTAAAGACACCCTCATTCGACCAACCATGTTCATCATCTCCAATCAGTGAACGATTCTCATCTGCTGATAAGGTGGTTTTTCCAGTCCCTGAAAGACCAAAGAAGACAGCCGAATCTCCATTTTTACCAACATTTGCAGAACAGTGCATGGATAAAACACCACGTTCGGTTGGTAGTACATAGTTTAAAACACTGAAAATACCCTTTTTAATTTCACCAGTATACCCCGTACCACCAATCAAGATACATTTTTGAGAAAAGTTAATGATGGCAAAATTATGTTGACGCGTACCATCAACAGCTGCATTAGCCATAAATCCTGGTGCACACAAAATAGTCCAGTCCGGAACAGCATTCAGGATTTCATCAGAACTATAACGCAAGAACATATTATGAGCAAAAAGAGAGGACCATGGTTTTTCACTTACTAATCGCAATGAAAGACGATACGAATCATCTGCACAAGCATAGGCATCTTTCACATAGATCTCTTTTCCTGATAAGTATTGTGTTATTTTATGTTTTAATCTATTGAACTTATCTGTATCGAAAGGTTTGTTTATGGCATTCCAATCCACAGTGTTTTCTGTTATTGAATCCGAAACAATGAATCGATCTTGAGGAGAACGGCCAGTGAATTCTCCAGTTTTGATAGTGAGTGCACCTGAATCAGCTAAGACGCCATCGCCACTTGATAATGTATGCTCTATAAGTTCAGAAGCGGAAAGATTCCAAAATGCGGTCGCATCAACTATACCAAGATCGCCAAGATCTGCTGTGGGGTTTTTTGTGCCTTTGTTGGTCATTTTATTTTAATTTGATGAGTAAAACACATAGGTGCATATCAAAAATACACCCCAAAATTTTAATAAGTTTATGACTTTACAAAGTCAAAAGGAATCAAATTTTATTTAGACACTTTTAGTATTTTTTACCAAAAGCATTGGGTTGTATTACCGTTATAAACTGACGTTGAAACATTACATAATGTTTTGGTCTGTCCGTCATTTTTACGATCAATTTGTTTTACCTGGATATTTTTTGAGTGCCATTTCAAGACAATCCATTGCCGCATTCAAGTCATCAACATTTAACACATATGCTATTCTTGCTTCTTTAGTTCCAAGTCCTGGTGTTGAATAAAATCCTGCACCCGGTGCCATCATAATGGTTTTGCCATTCAGATCGAATTCTTCGAGCAGCCATTGACAAAATAAGTCTGTATTATCAACTGGAAACTGTGCAAATGTATAGAATGCTCCAATCGGATTTGGACAAACTACACCAGGCATGGCCGATAGACGTTCTATCACAGTTCGACGTCTGAGATCATATTCAGCCATGACTTCTGTAAAATATGAATCGGGTGTATCAACAAGTCCCTCGCCTAGAAGTTGAGCCAGGGTCGATGGGCTTAACCTTGCTTGTGCGAGTTTCATAGATGCTTGCATGACATCTTTATTCTTAGAGGCTACCAAACCAAGTCGTTCACCACAAGCAGAATATCTTTTAGAAACGGAGTCAATCATGATAGCATGCTTTTCTAATCCTTCGATTTCTAAGACAGATGTATGTTTTTTATTCTCATAACAAAAATCTCTGTAGACCTCATCGGCAATTAAAAAGAGATCATGTTTCTGCACAATTTGCCGTAATTTCACAAGTTCATCCTCACTGTATAAATAACCTGTTGGGTTACTCGGATTACAAATCAAAATTGCCTTGGTCTTATCGGTAATCCTTGCTTCAAAATCTTCAATGGGAGGCAGTGCGAAATTTGTATTTATGGATGCTGTAATAGGGACAATATCAACATCCAGTGACTTTGCAAAACCATTGTAATTGGCATAAAAAGGTTCGGGAACTATAAATTGATCGCCGGCATCAGCAATTGACATCATAGCAAATAATAAAGCTTCAGAACCGCCGTTGGTAACAATCATATCATCTTTTGTGATCGATATGCCATATGAAGCATAGAAGGATACAAGTTTTGTTCTGTACGAATCCGTACCTGCAGATGGACTGTATGCTATGACATCCATATTGGCATTTTTCAAATATTCTACACCTTGAATAGGGGTTTGAATGTCGGGTTGACCAATATTCAAGTGATATACTTGAGTTCCTTTTTCCTTGGCTTGGTCAGCAAAAGGTACTAGACGTCTAATTGGAGAAGATGGGGTTTTTCTGATACGTTTTGAAGTAATTGGCATGCTTAAATTTTTGTTAGCAAAATTATTAATTAATTATCTAATTATCACATGGATTTCATTAAATATTTAAGTTCCAAAAATAGGAATTAGTCTATAAATTAGACGGTGTTTAGATTTTGTAATTCATAAGTGCTTGATTATGAATCTTACCATTGTGGTATTGTTTTAGTATTTATCTTTTCTGTAAAATTTCGAATTTGTAAAAAACAACTATGCTAAAACTCTACTTTTTATTGGCATCGGTCGGTTTTTGTTTTTCACCGATCATTGCTCAACTCTCTACCTATTCGAATGGTCTTGGTGGTGGAGAGTGGTTTGACAACACAATTTGGACCAATAATACGCCCTCATGCGGCTTGTCACTCATTGAGATCGATGTATCAGATGATGTTACACTAGATAATTCTTATAATATTGCTACATGCCCAGACCCAGTATTTCTTGGTATTAAAGGATCATTGTTATTAACGGAGAGTAATCTCTCAATCGATCTGCCATGCAATTCTGAGGTCTATGTTTATAAATTTGCAAAGATTTTAGACATATCACCTGATGGTGGTAATAGTATATCGATTTGTGGACAGATTGTTTGGGAATTCGACCAGAATCCAAGTGCATTGGGCATTACTCATATGTTTGTTAACTCACTTCCCGTAGAATTAGCTGTTTTTGATGTTCAAACTATTAATAATAGAAACATTATTCATTGGGTTACTGAATCAGAAACAAATAACTCACATTTCATTTTAGAACGTAGTTATGATGGGATGCTCTTTGAACCGATCACAACCACAATGGGTGCCGGCGATTCAAAAATACGCCAATCCTATAGTTTTGTTGATGATAATTTTTCTGCCAATACGGTATATTATCGTTTAAAGCAATACGATTTTGATGGTACTATGAGTTTAAGTCCCGTTATTGCAGCTCAGAATGATCCCATTTCTAATGATGTTTTAGTTTTTCCAAATCCATCAAGCAGTGATATACATATCGTTACCGAAAGAAGTATGCTAGGTGAGGTTGCACAATTGTTAGATCTAAACGGTAGAGTTGTCCGATCATTTCCAATAAACGATACAACTGTACTTATGGAACGAGGAACACTACCAAGTGGAATATACCATTTACAAATCATGAAAGATGGTATGATGAAACATGAAAAAATTCAAATAGTCAATTAATTTAACATATACTATCTAAAGTTCAATAGGATGTGCTTGCACATCCTATTTGTTTATTACGCCAGAACCAATCAATTCATCATTCAAATACCATGCTGCAAATTGGCCTGGACTAATTCCTCGTTGTAATTCATCAAAAAGTAGATAGAACCCTTCTGATCCATGATGTAATGTGGCCGATTGTAAGGGTTGCCTATATCGAATACGAGCCTGATATTTCATCGATTCGCCATGAAGAATCTTTAGGTCTGGACGAACCCAATGTATATCGTTGTGCAGAATCATTAAACCTTTTCGGTAGAGGCCTGGATGTTCCCCTTGTCCAACATAAACGATGTTTTCATTCACATCAGTTTCTATGACAAATAACGGCTCTTTTTTTCCGCCTATTCCTAATCCTTTTCGTTGTCCGATTGTAAAAAAGTGAGCACCGTTGTGATCTCCAACATGAGTACCCATATTTTGGTCGTAATGAAAGGACTCACAACATGCTTTCAAATTTGTTTCGTTCTTTGAATCAGTATTATTTTGAGTAATCAGTTCGTTGTAAATATGATATTTTTGATTGGAGGCGGGTATTTCAA
>CAXQBA010000446.1:0-4208 GCA_964221885.1 Luminiphilus sp.
CATCATTCATCGTTTCTCCTGCCAAAAACATTTATAAATGTTTTGGTTGTGGTGAAGGAGGTGGACCCGTTCAGTTCATCATGTCACATGAACAACTATCCTATCCTGAGGCATTAAAAGAATTAGCTCGAAAATATAACATTGAGATCGAAGAAGATGCAATGACAGAGGAGGAAGAGATTCGTTTCAAATTAGCTGACAGTATATATGTGGTGAATACATTTGCCAGAGATTTCTTTGCCAGTCAACTTTTAGAGGAGTCAACAGGTCGATCTATTGGACTAAGTTATTTTAAACAACGAGGGTTTCGCGAGGAGATCATCAAGAAGTTTCATCTTGGTTATGCTCCTGCATCAGGTCAACGACTTATTGAAGCTGCCACAAAAGCTAGTTTTAAGACCGATCTACTAACAAATGCAGGTTTAGCTAAAAATGATCGAGACTTTTTTAGGGACCGCGTTATCTTCCCTATTCAGAACATCTCAGGAAAAACACTTGGTTTTGGAGGTAGAATATTGATTTCCAACAAGAAAGCACCTAAATACATCAATACTCCCGAAACGGAAATTTACAACAAACGCAAAACACTATTCGGAATTTATCAAGCAAGAAAAGCAATTGTCAAAAAAGATAATTGCTATTTAGTAGAAGGATATACGGATGTTATTTCATTACATCAAGATGGCATTGAAAATGTTGTTGCTGCATCAGGAACTGCTCTAACTTCTGAACAAATCAGACTTATCAAACGGTTCAGTCGAAACGTAACGATGCTCTTTGATGGTGATAATGCTGGAGTCAAAGCAGCTATAAGAGGATTAAATATTGTTATTGAACACGATATGAATGTCCGTATCGTTAGCTTGCCTGATGGCGAAGATCCAGACTCTTATTTACGTAAAGTAGGCTTCTCTGCCTTTGAAAAATATCTTACCGATGAATCAAAAGACTTCATACTCTTTAAAACAGATCTTCTTTTAGATGAAACGAAAGATGATCCTGTAGGCCGAGCAGATGTGATCAAAGACATTGTACATTCTATAGCTAAAGTTCCCGACCTGATCAAACGGAGTACATATATCCAGTCTTGCTCACAAAGACTTCAAATCTCTGAAGACATCTTGGTTCGTGCATTGAACAAACAGATTCACGAGGACATAAAAGAAAAGAAAAAAGAATCCATAAAAAAGGATTCTAAAAATGATAATTATGCCCCATTTCATACTGATCAAGCTCCAACTATTGGGTCAGAAAAAGAGGTGAAATCAATAAAAAAATCACAAATTCAGTATCAAGAAAGAGATATTATTCGAATTCTTTTAAATTTTAGCGACAAAAAAATAAATGACCAAACAAGTGTATTATCATATATTTTTTCTGGAATAAATGATTTCGAAGATCATTTTCATGATCCAGTTTGTCGTGAAATTCTACACATTTACAAGAAAGCTTATACAGACCAGTCACAAGTTGATGCTAACACCCTGACTCAGCATGAAGACCCAGCTATATCAAAATTATCTATTGATCTATTAGCCTCTTTGCAAGAACATCATATGAGTGAAAATTGGAAAAAATTTAACGTTCACTTAAATGGACAAAAACTACCTGAAGAAAATCATATTAAAGACGCTAAATCTGTGATCATCAATTTTAAATTGAGAAAAGTAAATGAGATGATCCAAGAAAACATGAAAACTATACAGAAACTTACCAATAGTGAAGATGATATATCTGAAAAGAAGATACTCATGCGCGTGCAAATAAAATTGTTTGAACTTCGCAAACAATTAGCTAAAGAACAGAAAACAGTTATAACACGCTAGGAATCCCTTTCGGCAATTTCAGATCAAAACGGCATTTCGTCATCTGGCATTTCATCAAAAGGTGGCACGTCAGCTTCTGTTGGTGGTGGTACATCACTGACAGGCTGAGAACTTTTAGACTCTATTCGCCAAGCATTCAAAGAGACAAAATAGACATCTTCTCCCTGTTTATTGGTCCATTTACGACCTCTTACATTAAAGTACACGTTTACTTGATCTCCTTTATTGTGAGCATCGATATCTTCACACTTGTTCTGTACCAGCTCAAATTTAACCATCTGAGGATACTGGTCCTCGGTCTCAACAACAAATTCCCTTTTCGCAAAAGATGCAGAAACTTGTTGCTTGTCAAATATCTCTATTATTTTACCTTCTATCTGTAAATCAGCCATATTGTTAATTACGCGTTTAATTCGGCACCTGCCTCTTCTGCTTCTTTTTGTTGATTAATCTTTTCTACTTCCTTGTCTATATAATATAAACTCTGTGGACCATTTCCAATCAGTTTGATCGTATCCAAGATAGTTCGGACCATAGCCTCCTCCTCTCTTTGTTCTGCTACATACCACTGCAAGAAAAGATTCGTTGAGTGATCTTTGTCTTCATTACTGATGGCTATCAAATTATAGATAGCATTTGTCACCTTTTTCTCTTGTTGATAAACAATGTCAAATACTTCTTGAATCGTTCCATAATTATCACGTGGTTTCTCCTGAGCTGGTATTATAGCATGACCGTCCATTTCATTAATATAATGGATGATCTTCATCATATGCATACGCTCTTCAGAGGATTGATCATAAAAAAAGCTTGCACAACCAGATAATCCTTGCGTTTCACACCAGGATGCAATAGAGAGATATGCTGCCGAAGAATTACCTTCTAGGGCGATTTGCTCATTGAGCGCTTCTGTCATTTTGTTACTTAACATAGTTTTCTGTTTATTATGAGTACAATGATTTACAGGCTTAGTTCAATGCCTATTGTAAATTTATGATCAATTTTTGTACTTCAAAAGAAAATCCATCACAGTTTTTGCCCGCTCATCTAAATGAGGTTGTTGTGGGTTTGTTGCTACCCTAGACTCCAACCAATTAAAATAAATAGACTCAAATTCTCTCATTTGATTAGAATTAAGCCAAACGAATTCGACATGTAAATGAACGGGTGCATTTAAAACAATCACTTTTCGTAGTAGATCCTGAAAATCTGAATTTTGGAAACGACTTGGCCATGTTGGCAGTACAATACTCATATTCAATGAGAAAAAGCTCGGATCAACATCAGAGGATATGCTATCTTTTGTGGTGAATTTGATTCGTTCAAAAATGGATACATCAGAGTTTTTAAAACTTCTAACATAATCGATAATATCCAATATCTGCTCTTTAGCCTCATCTTCCTCTTTAAAATGATTGGGAAACGTAGCTATGTACTGATCATTATTATTCATTAAAACGATCTGATAACTATTATCGTCCAAGATGAGAATCCTGAATGCATCTTCATTAATGGCTAACAATGGAATATCATCTGCAAAACCTCGTTGCTGATCGATATCACTATACTCATAGCTCTGCAAAAGCACATCATCTTTATCATCGATAAGTATAAACCCATGTTTATCGATAGCTTGTGGACGTAATAAAATGTGTTCAACCACATGCATTCCCTCAGAGTATTGATTGATCTTGTGTAGATATTTGATCAACTTTTTGATCTCTACACCAGCCGCTAGTTTCGTGGATACCTCACGTATCTTGAAAACGCCTAATTTTTTATATCCTTTGTAGTATATGCTGAATGATTTTCGTCCATCAGTTGGTAAAACGATATAATTATATTTCTTGATACCATAGGTCAATAGATTACGAATCAATCGTTCTCTATTTTTTGCTCTAAAGACGAATTTTGTAGCATAGTCGTCCTCACTAGCATCATCCAGATCGGTATCTTCTATGTCGTCATCATTCAGATCGATCGATTCGTCATCAACAAGAAAATCAAGATCAATATCATCGATCAAGCCATCTAACTCCTCCAGTAACTTAGTCAAATCTTCTTTGATACCAATATCAGAACCATCGACATCAAATACAGTTTCAATTTCATGAAGATTGTCTAGATTAATAAATTCACCCGGTGAATCCGTATGAACATGCTTGATGTAATAGTCAAAATCAAGAATAAACGGCTCTTCTTCTTCCTTCTTACCGTCAATAGCCTCTACTAAACTTTCATTACCTGTATTTTTGATGTCAAGTAGCAAACAAGCTCTTTTTTCAAGACCTGAAACATTCCAGTCATCCTCATCTGATTTTAAATAATCAAACCCTTTCCCTCTATTCCGTGAGATGGAAACATAATTCTGTAAAAACTCAA
>CAXQBA010000447.1:0-3723 GCA_964221885.1 Luminiphilus sp.
CGCAACACCTCGTAATTCGTTCTGGCGATCTGATAAAGCAGCACTGTTACTATGCTTTTTAGTTGCTTTTACGTTTTGGCTTGGAACCAAGTTGTCTTACGATTATAAAACAAATATTCAAATCGGAGTCAATTATTTACTTCCTGAAAATCAGGTTTTAAGTAATGAGCAACCCGATGAAATAGAGGTGACACTTCAAGCAGATGGTTGGAGTGTTCTTAGGTTGGCTTTTGCTACAGAGCGTCCAGAAGTTTCAATAGAACTAGGTGAGAATGAAATACGATCCATCGCTACGTCTACTTTTAAATCAGAATTACCTGATCTTCCAAATCGAGTGGAAATACTTGGATTTTATCCAGAGAATTTAGGTATTCGTACAGAAAAATCTGTCACAAAAAGGGTACCCATCATTTTAGATGCCGATATCCAACTTGCTGATAATGTTCAACTGTCTGATTCTATTAAACTAGAGCCTTCATGGGTTACTTTATCAGGACCTGCATCAGTAATTAAAGATATTGATGCTTGGCGTACATCCACAATTGTTCTCCAACAAGTAAAAAAGAGCAATGTTTTGACGGTTGACCTTTTTGACCATGAAAATAAAAGCATAAACTATTTTCCAGAATCTGTTGAATGCTACTTGAATGTAGAAGAAAAGACCGAAAAACAGTTTATGCTACCAATAGAAATCATGAATGCACCTGATAGTGTACTATTGGTCATTTTACCTAATGAAGCCACTATATTGTATACAACTGGATTAAGTAAATACGATAGTTATTCAGCTGATGATTTTAAATTAGCTGTAGATTTTGATGGGATGAATATTTTTCAATACAATCAGATTGACGTAAAGCTTGTTAAAAAACCAAAGAATATTGCTAAAAATCTAGTAACAGTTCGGCCATCTAAAGTTGAGTATATCATTCGAAATAACTACGAATGATCCTGTGCTAGTGCTTTGATTTGATCCAATAATTTTTCTTTTATTTGAGCGATGTCGTGCAGAATATGAAAGCTGCTGATATTAATATGCTTGTTACTTTTATTCAACATTTCATTCCGACGGTTGATATTTTGAATGAGTTGATGACTTTTTCGGCCATGTACGCCCTGATCCAATGTCAAAAACAAAGAGGATGAATCGATTTGTGTAGAAATCTCAGGTTGAGAGGTATTCTTTGTTTTATCATCTATTTCTTTAGCGGTAATAGAAATCTTTAGATCATACCATTGATCTATTCTTCCTGCCGAAATTTCATGAGGCATATCTAAAATTGTATAAATCCAAGATTTTAAGATTGTAAAGCTTACACTCTCCTCAATGGAGGAATCATCTTTGGTCAAATTTGATTTTGATGCCAGTACTTCAATTCGTTGTTGTTGTGCCAAGATCGAATTATTCCTACCTTTTCTGTCATTATCACCTGATATTACTGTGTTAAATGAGGCAAATAAATCAGATGGTAAATCGGTCTTTGTTGTATATACATAAGGGAATATAGCCGTAAAAGACTTCTGACCGATCCATTGAATGATCTCCATTGTTTTTTTATTTTCTAAAAAACGAGCGATAAGTTCTCGATCCAATGATTTCTTTTTTACTAGTTTTTCAAAGGCCTCACTTCGTTTTAGCTTATCCATGTAGTTGCGACATATGGATGTATGTTGATCTAAAAATTGTTTATTTATCAACATACGTTGCAACAGTTTGGATTGATATACATCTTGCAGGAGGAGGGTGGTTGAAAACCTGTTAGTTAATAATTTAAAAGTATACCAAGACCGAAAAGCAGTAGCCCAATCCGATACTTTACTTCTATCAAAAAACCTAATGAGTCCTTTTGTATGCAAAGAAATGGTTTCGAAAATCTGATGCCAATCTATACGATCCGACAAGGTATGTATTTGATCCACAACTGCATGTAATTGATCGATCCACAGAAATACATCGTTAGCTGTTAAAGTGACTTCATCACTTGGTATGAACCCTTTAAATAATCCGTCTCGTTGAATCTCAGCTATACGTTCATGAATGGCTTGGGATGTTGATTCATTCAATTGTATGTTCGATTCAGCAGATGGATCCGATCGATGCTTTGACGTATCTAAAACAGATTGATTCGTACTATGTATTTGAACATCTATATCCGATAGCAATCGATTCAGTTTGCTAATGTACAATTGAGAGGTGAAGGCTAATGGAGTGAAAGGTAGGATCAGATCATTAATCTTGGATTGGGTATAGGTGTTTTTTAATCGTTGAATTTGAAGGTCTATCTTTTTATGGCTATCAAAGAGACGTTGATGTTTGGTTGAAAAGAAACCGAGCATTTTATTTTTAAAAAAATGAAAGTTCTTATTTAGATCGATATGGTCACCAAAATGTTGTTGATGAACAACTAATAATTGTTTCAAATAACTGGCTTCACTTTTCAGGTCATATAGGTGAGCCAATTGCTGTTCGATCTTGAATGCTGCTCGCTTTCTTTTGTCAATTTTATCATTGTATAAAATTTGTTGAAGGTCTGAAATATAACCACGTAATTGGATGGCAACTAAGGCTGGAATTTCCTCGTTATCACGTTCAAAAACAGCATGGTTTGCATTCAATTGTAAGATCGGATTTTTAAGTGATCCTAACCTGTGGTATGAGTCACGACAGCTTGCCAGCTCTTTTTGAATCGTACGATATTCTATGATCGTAAACGTATAATCAACTTTGGAAAGATGTTCATCCATAAATTGTATAAAATCGTTCTTCTCGTTGAAAATATGTTCATTCAGTAATTCTGTCCAACTTTGTTCATCAATTATTGGTTTATTTAATTGATCACAATCCAACATCAACTGATTCTCCAAAAGGACTTGTTCTTGTTTGACGGAAAGCCAACGAGCTAAAAGATCTTCCTCTTTTTTGGAGGGTTTGAAGGGATTGTTGAGAAAATGAAGTAGTGATTTTCGAATGGAATCTTGATTGTCGAATTGTAGTATCAGATCTTTGCTCTTTGCTTCATTCGCTAAGAATGGCATCGTATGTGACGGATCAACGATTAAGATATTATTTGAAAATGGAATAAGACGATCGATCAATTCTGTTATATTTTGTTCAAAAAAAGAAACAGGTATTCGTAAAAGCGTCGATTTTTGGAAAGGTTGATATGTAAATGATTCAAATGCACCACTCAGATGGGATATAAACTGGAGATAGTGAAAGGGGGTTTCAACACTTCGCTGCAGAATAGCGAATGGATGAATACCTTCATCTAATTGTAAAATGTGTTTTGGACATGGCTTGAACGATTCCTCCCAAAACGACTCATGAATCAATTCAGAAATAAATTGGTTTAAATAAACGAATCGATTCGGGTGTTGCTGTAAAGTTGAAAAAAAATCATAATCCAGATTATGTGAAGAAGGATGATTTGCTAAAAAATGTAAACAAGAAGGATGAATTCCTAATCGGTTGTCGCCCTTGATTTCTAGAATAAAATAATCAACAGTCTCCGTCCATTCAATTTGAAGAATGGTCTGCAAAATGGGAATATAAGAAACCTCCATGTTGCTGTCATTCCCATTATAGATCATACCCATATTCAATATAAGGTGCTTTGGACTTGCAATGAATTGAGATAAAGATTCAATGGCCTGAGCTGTATTTGAGCTGCTCAGTATACTTCGATCAAAACAATTTTTTAGCCTAATAGGCGAAGTCCCATC
>CAXQBA010000448.1:0-2901 GCA_964221885.1 Luminiphilus sp.
GTTGACCGCTATTTTAGGAATAACTTCAGCTGTAAATATCCAACGCTCACAATTCCCAAGAGTAGAATCTCGTCAGTTAAGTATTGAAACGATCTACATTGGCGCTTCTCCTGCTGAAGTTGAAAAAGGAATCACTATAAAGATCGAAGAAGCTATTGATGGACTGGAAGGTATCAAGAAAGTTACGTCAACATCTTCTGAAAACAGATCACAAGTTGACGTAGAGATCTTGAGTTCATATCTGATCGAGGATATTCTTAATGATGTAAAAAATGCAGTAGATCGAATAAACACCTTTCCGTTAAATGCTGAAAAACCTGTTATTTTCAAAAGAGACAGAGACTATCCGGCAGCAGATATTCTTATCAGTGGTCCCGTCGATCTTGTCACTCTGAAACAGATTGGTGAAAAAGCAGAACAAGACCTTTTGCGAAAAAAAGGAATATCGAAAGTAAACTTATCAGGTTTCCCCAATCAAGAAATAGAAATTGCACTTCGATATGATGCGATGACCACCTATGCTATCCGATTTGATGATGTTGCCAATGCGATCAAAACCAATAATATTGAAACTACGGGTGGTGAGATTGAAATGGATAATTCCAAGATCATTATCCGTGCAGAGAACAAACGATATATTGCTGATCAACTTGAAAACATCATTGTCAAAACTGGAACGAATGGCACACCTGTTTATCTAAAGGATATAGCTCGATTAACAGATCAATGGGAAGACAGACCCAATCGAGAATATTTGAATGGAAAACCAGCGGTCAAATTACAAGTTTCTAGTAGACTAAACGAAGATATTATTCAGTCAGCAACTCAAGCCAAAGAATTCATTAGTGAATTTAATGCACAAAATGATTTAGTATCAGCCTTTCTTCTTCGTGATGGGTCTATCGGAATCCAACAACGTACGGATCTATTGGTGGAGAATGGCACCCTTGGCTTTATATTGGTGCTCCTTTTATTAGGCTTATTTTTGAAGCCTAGGATTGCATTCTGGGTAGCTTTAAGTATACCAATCTCAATATGTGGTATGTTTTTTTTCGCCCCTATGTTTGGCGTCAATATAAATATGTTATCCCTCTTCGGACTGATACTAGTCATTGGTATTTTAGTTGATGATGGTGTAGTAATAGCTGAAAACATATATCAGAAACACGAGGAGGGCTACCCTCCTGCGAAAGCAGCTATTGAAGGAGTTCTTGAAGTTCTTCCATCAGTTGTATCTGCTGTTTTGACAACCTGTTGGTTCTTCATGCTTTTCTTCCTAATTGAGGGGCAGATGGGTGACTTTATGTCGAATATTGCTTTTGTAGTGATCGCTACTCTTTTATTTTCTTTGATCGAAGGATTTTTCATTCTACCAGCTCACATTGCGCATACTAAGGATATGCAGTTGAATAGAAAAGAAAACAAGATAACTCGGGCAACTACTGGCATCTTTGAATTTCTTAAATATAAAATCTATAAGCCGATCCTTTATTTTTGTGTTAATAACAAAACTATCGCACTTTCCGCTAGTTTGGTTCTTCTTGTTTTTTGTGTAAATCTAGTACTAGGAGGATACGTAAAGGTTACCTTTTTCCCTAATTTAGATCGCGATGATGTGATCATTAATCTACAAATGCCAGCTGGAACCCACGAGCGCTCCACAATGGCCATCTTATCTCAAATCGAGGAGCGTATCTGGGAGGTGAATGAACAATTATCTGCGAAAAGAGCTGATTCGAATCAAGTTGTGCTATCCATCAATAAAAGTCTGTCAGGTATTTCTAATCGAGGTACCCTAAATGTTTCTCTCTTGGATGGTGAAACAAGAAATATGGCGTCATCCTCTATTAGTAAACAATTCGAACTTGCTGTAGGGCCTATATACGATGCTGAAAGTCTTACTTTTGGTCAACGCTCGATTTTCGGGGCGGCTATTCAAGTTGGATTTATTGGAGATAATATTAATTCACTTCGGATGGCGAAAGAAGAATTTAAAGCGATCCTAAAAGCTGATAAGCGATTAAAAAACATTGAAGATAATGACCAGAAAGGAGGTCTAGAGTTTGATATAGAGTTAACCGATAAAGCCAAGGCACTGAATATGAATCTCGCAACGATCATCAACCAGATTCGTCAAGGTTACTTTGGATATGAAGTACAACGGCTGCAACGTGGTTCCGATGAAGTTAAGGTCTGGTTACGATACGATAAAGAATACAGATCTTCATTTGAGAATTTAGAAAATACGAAAATTCAAATGGGTCAAAATCAATATATTCTCAAGGAACTAGTTTCATTGAATCCACAATATGCACCGCTAAATATTATCCATGCTTCTGGAAAACCTAAATTGGATGTCAGTGCGTCTATGAATGATCCCAATGCCTCAGCTACTGAAATATTCAATGAATGCCGAGATAGTATCATACCAAAAGTTCTCGAAAAATATCCAGATGTTGATGTCATTTATGAAGGTCAAAGTGAACGAGCCGCAGAGACTACAGACTCCATGCAACGCTGGCTCCCGATTATCCTATTGTTGGTGTTCTTTACCGTCGTACTTACCTTCCGTTCATTCACACAAGCCGCTATTGTCATTGGTTTGATCCCATTCGCATTTATTGGTGTGGTAACCGGTCATTGGTTACATGGTGTATCCATCAGTATTTTATCCATGTTTGGTATTCTGGCTGTTGCGGGTGTCGTCATTAATGACTCATTGGTATTGATCAATACCATGAATCGATTATTAAAAGCTGGAACATCTTTTAAGGATGCCGTCATTCAAGCGAGTATCTCTCGCTTCCGTCCTATAGTCTTGACATCAGCCACAACAGTTGCTGGGTTAATGCCTATTGTATTAGATCGGAAGAGCGTCGTGTAGGGAAAGAGTGTGCCTTC
>CAXQBA010000449.1:0-5771 GCA_964221885.1 Luminiphilus sp.
TTTGGATCTTCGATTAAAATAGTATCGTCGCTATCACTGATCTGTATTAGATGTTCATTAGGAGTAATGATCTTGATGATGCAATCCTCATCATCAAATTCAAGTTTCATCTTTCCCTTTTGCAGAGAAATGCCTTTGAACTGGTTTGGATCTCCTGGTTCATGGTCGCCAAAAGGTACGCGAGCTGAACTGTACATCGTTCCCAAAATAACCGGATAGGCTGGGTCGTTATCGAAAAAGCCTAGAATAACCTCATCGCCCACTTCAGGCCAGAAGCTGAATCCACACTCTTCAGTTGCATATAAATGTCCCATACGAGCCCATAGTCCGTCGCCTTCTAAATTATCGATGATCGGTATATTGACCAATACTCTGAATTCCCCATCTGGATCTTCATGGATCTGTTTGACCACACCATGTTGTAATCCATGGATGGGCGGCAAACCACCTCCTGCACCTAGTGTTCTTACTTGCGGATAAGCCTCTAGATGTGGCTTCGGTGGCATACCTAAGCCTACCTCAGTTTTCCATTGGCTGTCTTTAATTGTATGTCGTACTTTTGTGATATATCCATCTCCATCAAAATGAGCACCCATCGATGCTAATTCGATGGTTTTACCCACTTCAACTCCTACAGTTCCCATGAAACTGACGGTTCCTCGAATACGAGATAGATGACCTCGCTGATAAACCGAATCCGTCCAGGCTTGTAAGACATCTGCCGTTACAGGTGCTGATGTCTGAACTAATTCTTCTGGTTCTAAAATCGATGACATTGTCGACGAATCAATATCACCCTGAGCATTGGCAGACGGTGCAGCCCCTTCAGCATTATCTACAGCCTGATCGGCATGATTCCAACAATTGGCCACAACCGCTGAATATTGATGGGTTGCATCCATCCGAAGATTGATATCGATCACATCCGTTCCAAATGCTACTGCTATGTCTGACTTTTCAGAAACCGTTGGTTTTTTAATACTGATCTCTCCATCATTGATAATGGTTACCAATCCGTTGGCATCCGCTCTGGCTTGTATAAAGTCCCAATTCGTCGAATAATATTGAACAAGCTTTTTGTGCGTAGCACTGGTCGATTCCACATCTGCACTTAATCCTGCATCACTAACCACCTGTGAAATGATATCTGAGTCGGTCATTTCATAGAAAACCAAGTTCTTACGACCAACTGTCAGCTTCAGTGCTTCATCCTTACAGACCAAAACCATAGAACCCACTCCAAAAGATTGCTTGATACCATGCTCAACAATAATCCCTTTAAAGATAGTTTCTAATGTGCCAGTTGGGTCATGCCCTACTTTGATCTCCACTTCTTTGCCTGGATCATAACCAGATTCCGATAGTGGATAATTTTGTTCTCTAGAATCACCATCCTTTACCACGATCCTCGCATAGGGAATCTTGTTCATCTCTTTGACCACCTCAACCGATAGCACACTGACACTCGACTCAAACGCAGTTCCATCTACCGATATTTCAACGGTGGTTCTTCCACTACCAATATTACTATTTGGAGAATCTCCCATGTTATTTTGCTTGCTTTAGACGCCTTTTTCTTTATGGTTTTAACTCGTATTCCAACATCTCTTTGACTCGTTCGAGACATTCACGAATAATCTTTTCCTTTTCTGCCTTGGAAACACCACCACCACCTTCTTTAGCTGGCGCTTCTGTGGCTCCTTCTTTATTAACAGTTGTATTAACCGTCATATTATTGATTGAAACTGGCATAGGCTATTACTTTTTTATGATTAAGCTGGTGGTATTGCTAAACGTTGAATTTCCGTACATTGCAAGCCGATCGTCTCTACAATCGGATCATTCACATTCAATGAATCCAGATCAGAAACCGACCATTTAGATGGAATCGCTTGCTGTACTAAAAATCCAGAGATCGGAAACGACTGGGGACCAACCGGTAATGGGTTCTTGATAAGGGGCGAATAGATCAAGATCAATACATCCTTCGTGTACATTCTTTTTGACCAGGTCTTTGCTGCTTGCACAGTATCTTGTGCCCAACCCGAGATCGGATCTAAAGCAAAACCAGCAATACCAATATGTCGAGGACGCAAATATCGAGTCAGTGTGATCTCTGCGTTATTCATTTTTCCAAAAGTCTGGGTAGGTGTCGACCAACCACCTTGATTAATTGATTCCATACTAAATGCGATCTCCATACCACTGACTGACTTGAAGGCATTGGCACCAGGATCTAGCGCCTGAATAGCTAGATCTGCCATAGCTGTTGTCATGGCGAAGGGATCTGTGGGGTCAAACTTATCCGGAAAGAACAAGACCTCAAAAAAGAAACTCGGAATAGGCTCATTAAAAAAGCCCAACATATCGCTGAAACTCATAGTATGTTTATTGTTCTATTGCTATTCATTATGCCATCGTAAAATGCTCGTACGAAATTTCGATCTCCTCTACTGCTACGCCACCATCATCCCCCGCATCCAATGAAGGAGGTGTAAATTTAGTTACATACGCACTTTCCAAAGTCCACATAAAGATCGTATTCATTGATCCACCGGCGTCTACTTCACATAACTCAATAGTGATCGTACGTGGATCCGCAAACAGTTCCATATCCCGAACCGACTTAAACCAACTGTATAAATCTTTTTGACCTGAAAACACCCCTTTTTTCAAGGTGACTGGATCATAGGTCGTAATGGTCGGACGAAACTTTTTCCGCATATCCACCGAATTACCATCCCGAAATTCCATTTTTTCTACAGAAGCACCCAGACCGTCCATAGTCTCAAAAGCAACGTAGCCGTAACCCATGTTCACCTTAAAGGCAAACTTAGCCAAAGGCCAATCAAATGAATCCGTATTTTCTTGATAATCAGACATTTTTCCCTGGTTATGTTACCTGTTTTTTGCTGACATGTAACGATTTAGTATTAATCGAATATAACTGATTTTAAATATACATAATTAATAATGAAAGCACAAATAAAAAAAAGACCTGATCGGTAAATCAGGTCTTTGTATAATGATAGAGATAAATCTATACCCACTCGATATCCCAAGATTCACAAGCAATCTCCATCTCTTCAACAGCTGGCTCTGAATCAGCCTCTGCATCCATCGATGGTGGAGTGAATTTCACTGGGAAACATCCTTTACAAGTCCATGTAATGATCGGTGTACCACCATCATCCATCAACTCAATAATGATCTCTTTTTTGTTGTTACGGTAGCCACCTTCTGATAACCAACCGTACGCTCTCCAAAGATCCAATAGATTGAAGTCACCTTCAAACGCACCTTTCTTCAAAGTAATGTTCGAATACGTAACTAAACCTGGTCTTTTAGATTTAAAAAGATATTGAGAGTTACCTGGACGGTACTCGATCACTGACATCTCAGCCTCAAGACCTTCACAAGTTTGGAAACCCAATTCTGGCAGACCGTCAATCGTGACTCTAAAGAAGAACTTAGCTAGAGGCCAGTTATACGCCTCTCCTTCTTGTATTTCTGTGTAATCAGACATAATTTATATTTTTATGTATTTCTTTTAAATAAATTTTTTAACGAATCAATGTTGTCTATTCACCTCCTGGCATTTTCTGCTGGAACGTGATCACGATAAACTCTGCAGGACGTGAGATCGCTACTTTCACAGTTACTTTCATGTAGCCATCTAAGATATCCTGAGGTGTCATGGTAGTACCTAAACCACACTCTACTGAGTAAGCTTCAGCTTCAGAACCACCAACAAGAGCACCTTGCTGCCATTGATTACGCAAGAAGTTAGAGATCATTGCTCTAACATTGATCCAAGTATTTACGTCATTTGGACGGAATACATATGGCTCACAAGCGAATTTAACAGACTGCTCTAACATGATCATTGTACGACGAACATTGATGTATCTCCAGTCACCAGAGTTACCATCAAGCGTACGAGCACCCCATACTAATGTACCTTTGCCAACGAATGGACGAATCGCATTTACTGCTTTACCATTCAATGGTAAGTTCAAATCTTCTTGCTCTTCTGCTGTAATATTAACAGTAGGAGACGTTACAGAAGAAACACTTACATTAGCAGGCGCTTTGAATACACCTACCGAACTATCAACCATCGCATAAATACCAGCGATAGCTCCAGATGGAGGTAATACATTCAATTGCGTTTTCATCTGACCGATGATCTCATTGTAGATCGGTGAAACGGCTTTGATTAAATTATCAACCGTATACGTATCTGCATCATCATCAGTTACTTTGGCGATTTCTTCTTTGATCAAATCACCTTTCTCTTCTTTTACGAAGCCAGCTGATACATTGTCATCTACCTCAGTATTCAAAAGATCTACCAATGCATCAGCATTAGAGATGTTTTTGTAGTTCAAATCGTCAGCTGAAACAACTGTACAATTTAACCAAGGATAATACGATGCACCGAAATCTAGGAAGTTATTTCCATACGCACCACGAGCACCATTAACAACATCGTCGTCAAGTAGTGTTCTTGATTCGTGACCACTGTGAACATCCAAGATTGCAAAGCGAGAACGAGTATCCGCACCACAGTGCTTCAACATTGCTTGCTGTACGCTTGAACAATCACCACCGTCCAAAAGAACAGCGTCAGGAATAACTAACATTGTAGGCTCTTGCTCTTTTAAAAGAGCTGTTACACCTCCTCCTGTCTCAGTACCTACTAGTTCGGCAGCTTTAACACCACCTGAGTAGTCACCAACAGAAACAATGTAACAAGCACCACCGCCATTTGCATAGAATAATTGCATAGAGCGGAATAACATGTAATTCGTACCATCGTCTGGAGTAAGTGAATAATTGTCTCCGTCAGCTTCTAAACTGAACGTCGTAGCCGGTGCACCACCGAACATACTCAAGAATTCAACCATTGATGAAATACGCATGGGGGTATTTGTCAAGTCTCTCTTTCCTGCCATTGCTTTCTGGGTATAACCCACAAATGCAGGAACAGCCGTTGCGACAGCTACCACCGAATTGGAAAAGGCGCTTTTTTCTTCGATATAAACGCCTGGCGTTGCATACTGTTTTGCCATGATCTAAATAATTTAAATTTAGTGAATTTAATAAAATGTAACCCTATTTATATATTGACGTCAATGAATAGGCGTACCTTACAAATATACAATTATTTCCGAGAATACCTCATCTTCGTCCAACAAATTGGATTTGAGCATATTTTTAGCTGAAGCGCAGGGTAAATCGGTGATCCACTCTACTTGTGCCTTGCCCCTTTTGGTCCGCAATTTGAACTTTTCAGGCTGGCGCTCCTTAAATAGCACTTCCTCCTCGGTCCAGACCACATAGCATGGTTTGCCACTGTCCAGCTCTTCCTCCTCGGCTTCCTCAAAGGTCATTTCAACCTCAGGATTCGACGTGCCATCATAGACCTCAAAATCCTCATGCTGAGGTTCCGGTGCTGTGTCTATAAATATATATTTCCACTTCACCGGTCGGTTTTTAAAATGTATATTATATTCTTGAAGGATCACATTCCCGTCATCATCGTAAAAGGAATATTCTCCAATTTCTTCTTTATCTATAATGATATCTACTGCCCCAAAGATCTTCTTGATCCCAGTGTAAAGGTAGAAGACAAATTCTTCCAGTCCGTCGACCAGAAATGCATATTTACCCTCTGGTTTTCCAACTAGATTGATATCTATTGATTCAGCACCATCCCCCCTTATTTCGCATCAATTTGACGAACCGCACTTCGGAACGGAAGTTCA
>CAXQBA010000450.1:0-7327 GCA_964221885.1 Luminiphilus sp.
ATATTATTTTTTGTTTTGTTCATTGCTGTGTTTCCTCTAGCAACAGTTTACTTTTCAAAATCAGGTCTAGATTTACACAAGACGATCAAATCTGATATGGCCTTTCATCTAGACTCAATACGAATAGATTTAAATGAGCTTATATCCAATAGAGGTCCACTCCAAAACAATCAATTCTTTCAGCGTACGGTTTTATATTTACATGGGAATGATTCCTTACAGAATCAACAAATGTATCGTTGTTTATTTGAAGATGTTATACCACTTTTATCTGATGAAGATCGTAAGAAAATGGATGTTCTCATACCTGATAGTGATAGTATATTTTATTCTCAACATGTTTACAATTGGAGGGAATTGATCGATACATCGCAGTTTTACTTTATGGGTCAACCTATTTATATGGATATTGTTAGTTCTGAAACCAATAGTACCATTGTTCTTTTAGACGGTCGGGTAAGTAGAAAAGAAAAAGGAGCAGATTATTTAAATGGTCCTATTTTATGTGATACATTTAACTTAGCTGGGAAAACATCGTATGATCGTTTTATGAAGGCATTAGTTATGGTTCTTCCTAAGGGAAATCGTAAACGACTTGAATTTAAATCTGACGAAAAATTATTTTAACCTATGGCTGATACAACAAAGAATTATAATAAGTTAGAAAATCTGATAAAGTTTATTTCTGTTTTCTTGGTGCTTGCAGTGGCATTACTTTTTAATGTAAAATTGTCCATAAATTGGCCTTTTGATGTATATGTGATTCCGTATGTAAATGCGCTATTGAATGGATCAACAGCAGTCCTTTTAGTTCTTGCTTTAGCATTTATTAAGATGAAGAACGTTAAGATGCACACGATGTCCATTTACCTATCGATGCTTTTTTCGTTACTATTCTTAGTGGGCTACATACTCTACCATGTTTCAACAGAACATACATCTTTCGGAGGCACAGGTGGTACACGGACAGTTTACTTTGCATTATTAATCTCACATATCATACTCGCTGCGGTGCAGGCTCCTTTTGTACTATATGCTTTCATGTATGGGTTTACTGGGCAAATCGAGAAGCATAAAAAAATTGTGAAATATTCGTATCCGATCTGGTTATACGTTTCTGTAACCGGTGTGATCTGCTATTTAATGATCGCTCCATATTATCCATCAGGTCTATGAAAAAGCATATAATCTTATTTGTTCTACTTGTGGTCTGTCTAAGTGTTGATCTGTATGCTCAATGTCCGATGTGCCGTATGTCAGCGGAGACAAATTTGAACGAGGGAGGTGATGCTGGTTTAGGACTGAATAAAGGAATTATTTATCTATTGACGATACCCTATATTTTAGTTGGTACTATTGCTTTTTTGTGGTGGCGTAATAATGAATTGATCAAAATAGAGGAAACTCAGGATGAGATCAATACGTTGCTGGAACCTTTACCTGCATATCTGTCGATACAAAAAGATCAACAAGTTAGTTAATACTACGTATCCATCGTTGATACTTTCTGGCATTTACAAGATGCCCTTGTAATGTTTTTGCAAATGCATGTTCGGTAGGTCTTCCTTCATCTTTTGGTTTAGCGCAGAAAAACATAAAGTCGTGTTTTTCATAATCTAAAACCGCATCGATCGAATGAATCGAGGACATAAAAATAGGACCTGGAGGTAAACCCGCATATTTATAGGTGTTATAGGGTGAGTCATAAGACAGATGTCTTTTAAGCAATCGTCGGATACTGAAATCACCAATAGCAAAAATCACCGTGGGATCTGCCTCTAACTTCCAACCTCTTTTCTGTAATCTATTCATATAAACACCTGCTATCCGTCGTCGTTCAGGTTTATATTGGGTTTCACATTCTACAATTGAAGCCAGTGTATAAACTTGTTGAGCTGTTAAATTCAATTGACCCAATTTATCGATACGCTCAGTATTCCAAAAACGTTTGTTCTCTTGTATCATTCGGTCCATGAATGTCTGCGCACTCATGTTCCAGTAAAATTGATAGGTATTCGGAATAAATAATGACATAACGTTGTCTTTTGTAAACCCAATAGAATCTAGATATGATCGATCACTCAATAATCGATCAAGTTCAATTTTATTTATAGTTGTATGGTCCGCCAAGAATACGGTTAATTGATCAATCGTTCTGTGATTGTGAATAGCTAAGTTGATCGTCATTTGTTTGCCTCTGAAAATACCGATCAGATCACGATGACTGACTTGACCTTTGGGAAGTAAATATTTACCCGCCAGAGGTTGAAAGGACATCATATTTGATATCCATTTAAATACAGCGGGGTATGGGAGTATTTCTTTCTCAGATAAGTCTTGTATCAATGAGTCTATGTGCGTTGCATTGGGATGAATCAGAATAGCATGATCTTCCTTGATATGAACGATAGGGCTATAAACTAGATATCTCATCCCAGCATAGGCACTAAAAATAAGTGTACCCAAAATACCAATACCTACTAAAAGCCGATTAAGCGAGGTACGTTTTCCCATTAATATTGTTCTTTGTCGTTAGGGAAGTCCTTTGTCTTTATATCATCTATGTACGATTTAGTTGCTTCCTTCATCGTATTGAAAAGATCGGCATAGGTTCGAAGAAACCTGGGTTGAAAATCTTTGGTAATACCAAGCATATCATGGGTTACCAGAACTTGCCCGTCAACATGTGGTCCAGCACCAATACCGATGATCGGAATGGAAACGGCTTCACTGACACGTTTTGCTAAAGACGCTGGGATTTTTTCTAATACGATCGCAAAGCATCCTAGCTCCTCCAATAATTTAGCATCTTCCAATAACTTCTGTGCTTCTGCATCCTCCTTGGCACGAACCGTATATGTACCAAATTTATAAATAGATTGTGGCATAAGTCCTAAATGACCCATCACAGGGATTCCAGCCGATAGGATTCGAATGATCGACTCTTTTATTTCAATACCACCTTCTAATTTAACGGCATGTCCACCAGATTCTTTCATAATTCGTATAGCTGACTCTAAAGCTAATTTAGAGTTTCCTTGGTATGAACCGAAGGGTAGATCTACAACAACGAGACATCGATCAATCGCTCTGACAACAGACGATGCGTGATAGATCATCTGCTCAAGTGTTATGGGTAGGGTGGTCTCATGTCCAGCCATAACGTTAGAGGCGGAGTCCCCTACAAGAAGAATGTCAATTCCAGCTGCGTCTAGAATGCGTGCCATTGAAAAATCATAGGCGGTAAGCATAGCGATTTTTTCACCTCGGTTCTTCATTTCCTGAAGTACATGTGTCGTTACTTTTTTGACTGGTTTATGCACTGACATGGTCTTGTTTGTTTATTGAATTGTTAAGAAACTTATAAGGTCTTGTGTCTGTCGTTAAGGCAATAAACAAATATCTTAATTAATTGCGTAGTTCACAAATAATACATTAATATTGCATATTCTTTTGACTAGATTCCCAACAATGAAGCAGGTTATATTCTTATTATTTGCTGTTCTTACTTTTTTTATTTCCTCTTGTTCAAATGAAATTGAGGTGATAGGGGTATGGAAAGATATTCCAGTCGTATATGGTGTCTTAGACCGAACAGTTGACACGAATTACATTCGTATTGAACGTGCTTTTTTACCACCGAATCAGAGTGCGTACGATGTAGCCCAGATTGCTGATTCGCTTTATTTTGATACGAATCATGTTGAGGTGACCATGTACCGAGTTACACCGGATACGTTTCTTTTTCCGATTCAACCATTCTGGGTTGAGTTGAAAGGTCAAACAGCAAGAGACTCCGGTATATTTGCGAATGTACCTGCCTATGCCTATGGTTTTTCTGGGCTTACTAATGCAAAATATGTATTAGAGATTAAGAATAATATAACTGGAAACGTCTTTTATGCAGAGACTAGTAGTGCCAATTCATCCAATTCATATCTTGTAATCAATCCTTCTTACATACCATCGAGTCGTCCCATTGAATGGGTTGAGATTGAAAATGATGAATTTAAATTCAAAAGTTATTTATTTGATATCACACAACAATTTGCTAGTATTTATGATGTTGGTATTAAATTTCACTATACTGAATTTGAATTGGATAATGCAGGACAGGTCGTGGCAGGAAGCGAAGTAGATAAAGTTTATGATTGGAAGGCGCGTCGTAGTTTCATACCAACTGGTCAGTTTGACGTAACGATCAATGGTATTGACTTTTTTACTGCTGTAGCAGGTGAGTTATCAGATGTTTCAAATACGAATATCGGACGCTGTGCCGGTGGTATTGAAGTGTATATTGATGGGGCAACACAACCACTTGCTGATTATATATCTGCAATCAAAGCAAACCTAGGAGCTACGAATGGATTATATCCCGTTGAACCGTACTCTAATGTAGTTGGGGGCTTTGGTGTTTTTGCATCATCTGATCGTCTTGAAAGACCGGATCTTATATCCAGTCCCCGCATCATGGTGATGTCTAATGCGACATACCAATACTTTTCTGAAGGGGAACTTATGGTAGGAAAGGGATTCATACCTACACTATCTCCCTGCTTATAATTAGCTGACAAAATTGCCTATCTGACAGGCTAAAAGTGACATTTTTAACCTATCTGAATCAAAAACTGCCAATTTTTCTCAAAAATGGCAGGGCTTTAGTTTTGGAATAATCATTGATTATGTCAAACTGAATTTTAACATCAAATAAAAATAAACTATGAGTAAAATCATTGGAATCGATTTAGGTACTACAAATTCTTGCGTTGCCGTAATGGAAGGTAACGAACCAGTAGTTATCACAAATGATGAAGGTAAAAGAACAACACCCTCAATCATTGGTTTTTTAGACAATGGTGAGCGTAAAATAGGTGATCCGGCCAAACGACAAGCTATTACAAACCCATTACGTACGATCATGTCGATCAAACGTTTTATGGGGGTTCGATATAGCGAAATAGAACATGAGGCTGGTCAAATGCCATATAAAGTGGTCAAAGGTAATAACGATACGGTACGTGTTGAGATCGATGATCGCCAGTATTCTCCTCAGGAGATCTCAGCGATGGTGCTTCAAAAGATGAAGAAAGTAGCTGAAGACTATTTAGGACAAGAAGTATCAGAAGCTGTTGTTACAGTTCCTGCTTATTTCAATGATTCACAGCGCCAAGCTACTAAAGAGGCTGGTGAAATCGCTGGGTTAACAATCCGTCGTATCATAAATGAGCCTACTGCAGCTGCTTTAGCGTATGGCATGGACAAGGGAGACAAAGACATGAAGATTGTTGTCTACGATCTTGGTGGAGGTACCTTTGATGTATCTGTCCTTGAACTTGGTGGTGGTGTCTTTGAAGTGAAATCGACCAATGGAGATACTCACCTAGGTGGTGATGATTTCGATCGTGTGATTATGGACTGGTTGATCGATGAGTTCAAAGATCAAGAAGGCGTTGACCTGAAAACGAATCCTGAGGCACTTCAGCGTTTGAAAGAAGCTGCTGAAAAAGCGAAGATTGAATTATCTTCTTCAACAAGTGCAGACATTAATTTACCATATATTTTCTTTGGACAGAGTGGAGCGAAGCATTTGGTTCGATCACTATCTAGAGCGAAGTTCGAACAATTATCAGATGATTTGATTAAACGTTCTATTGATCCTTGTAAGATCGCATTGGAAGATGCAGGAATGACCATTGGTGATATTGATGAAGTTATCATGGTAGGTGGTTCAACACGTATCCCAGCTGTTCAGGAAGCTGTTGAGAAGTTTTTCAACAAGAAATTGAATCGCTCTGTGAATCCAGACGAAGTGGTAGCATTAGGTGCTTCTATCCAAGGTGGTGTATTGACTGGTGATGTTAAAGATGTTTTATTGTTGGACGTTACACCGTTATCTCTTGGTATTGAAACTATGGGAGGTGTTTTCACTAAGCTGATTGAAGCAAATACAACCATTCCAACATCGAAGTCACAGATATTCTCGACAGCACAAGATAATCAGCCATCTGTTGAGATCAATGTTCTACAGGGTGAACGTCCTATGGCTAAAGATAATCGTTCCATTGGAAAGTTCAATTTAGATTCTATCCCTCCGATGCGTAGGGGAGAACCTCAGATCGAAGTTAAATTCGATATTGATGCTAATGGTATCTTAAGTGTATCAGCCAAAGAGATGAAAACTGGTAAACAACAATCAATCCGTATCGAAGCATCAACAGGTCTTACAGATGACGAGATCCAACGTATGAAACAAGAAGCTGAAGCTAATGCTGATGCAGATCAGAAAGCTCGTGATTTGGTTGATAAAGTGAATGAAGCTGATTCTATGATCTTTCAATCAGAGAAACAACTTGGTGAATACGGAGATAAGATCTCTCCAGAAGCGAAGACAAAAATTGAGGAGGCACTTACCAAATTGAAAGAAGCTCATCAGCGTCAAGATGTCGACGCTATCGATAGAGAAATTCAATCAGTGAATACGGCGTGGCAGGAAGCGATGCAGACCATGCAAGGTGATCCATCAGCTGCTGAGCAGACTGGTAATCCAGAAGCTGACTCATCAGCTTCTAGTGATACGGATGATGTTACTGATGTAGAATTCGAAGAGGTAGATACCGACAAAAATAGTTAGTAGCATTTTTAATGCATATTAAAGCAAGGAATGATTCGTCATTCTTTGCTTTTTTTTATTGATAAAGTTGATTAATAGAATTAAAAACGTATCTTTGCAATCGCTATTAATGAAGAATTACAATTCGATTTAACCAGAATTCTATAGTTTTTAGTCGCAAATTCGCAATTCAACTGAAGGTTTTAGGATTCAACTAGAAATATACTTGTCATGAACGATATTATGAATTATGTAGCGCAGCAAACGGCGCAGGACATTACTAGAATGGACTTTTTTAAGCCTGGTGATACAGTTGCTGTAAGTTACAAGATCAAGGAGGGAGACAAAGAACGTATCCAGGTCTTCCGTGGCGATGTTCTACAGATCAAAGGTGTTGGTGTTTCAAAAACCTTCACTGTACGTAAAGTATCTCACGGCGTAGGTGTTGAGCGTGTATTTCCTTTAAATTCACCATTTATTGATGGAGTAAAAAATCTTAAAAAAGGTTCTGTACGTCGTGCAAGACTATACTACCTCAGAGGTTTGTCAGGTAAATCTGCACGTATCAAAGAGAAGCAGTTCAGTAAGAAACTAGATGCCTCGTTAAAAGGTAAATCTAGAAGACAAACTTGGAACTGGGAAGATAAAGTATTCAAATAGTACTCTACAGGTACACTAAAAAAAAGCTGATCAAAATGTGATCAGCTTTTTTTTTAC
>CAXQBA010000451.1:0-3283 GCA_964221885.1 Luminiphilus sp.
CAACGATACAGGGGGAGTATACATCCGTCAGATTACCAGAGGTTCGAGTGTCTTGTCAATTCAATGGTGGACGAATCACGCATCCGAGTTTGTCAGGATCTCTGAGGGACGTGTCTTTTAGTGCCAATTATTCGAATGGCAATGGGATTGATCAGGGAACACAGGTGATTGAGATTAATGATTTTAGATCAACGTTGAATGGAGAGCCAATCACATTGGATTTTGATATGACAGGCACAAAAAATCCGTATATAAATGCAACTTTGGATGGTGTTTTTTCTATGAGCTCTTTGTACTCTTTTTTCGGTGAAGGTGTTACGGATGGTTTTGGAAGTTTGCAAATTGACTCCTTTATGATAAGTGGTTATTTGCAGGATATGGTGAACAAACAAAAAATATACAAGGTAAAGCAACAAGGTACGATTTACCCGAGAGAGGTAGGCTTAGAGATCAACGGAGTTTCGTTGTCATTGGATGCTGGGGAAATGCATATCAGAAACAATGATATTGATGTTGATACACTCGCGATTTCAACTCAATCTTCAATGATCAACATCAATGGATTGATTCAAAATCTACTTCCTGTACTATTTACGGATCAAACAACCCTTGCAAAATCAATGTTGCTTTTTGATTTTGACGTCACAATTGATCAGTTGGACCTAAATGAAATCTGGCAATTAGGTGGGGGGTATTCAAGCCAGAACTTGACAACTTCAAATAAGGATTCGATCATTCAATCTTCATTCTCAAAAAGAGCGGCTTTTTTGGATCGACTAAGGGGACAGATTCAATTTCAGGGTCGTGGTATTGAACATCCAAATTTTACATCTGATAAAGTTAAGGGGCTCATGTCGATACGTCAAGGATCGGTTCAATTACAGGACTGTATCATCTATTCATACGGTGGTTACTTTGAAATAAACAGCAATTTACATTTTACTAAAACTCCTTATGGTCTTGTATATGTTGATGCAAAAGATATTGATGTATTTGAATTATTTAAACAGACTAATGGTTTCGGACAAGATGTATTGACACATCAACATTTGAAAGGACAACTGGATGCGTTGTTGAAAATGGATGTATTTTTTGATTCAACAGGGCTATTTGATGAGGAGCGATTTTTTATGTTGGGAGATGTTTGCATCAAAGATGGAGAGTTGAATGACTTTGAAATGTTGGAGTCCTTTGCAAAGTATATAAAGATACAAGACCTTCAGCAAATCAAATTTACAGAGCTGAATAATCAATTTAAAATAGAGAATAGGACACTTTTATTACCAGCCATGTTTATACAAAGTAATGCATCAAATCTATTAGTTGGTGGCACTTACACATTCGATCATGATGTAGATTTCAAGATCAAGATTAATGCTGGTCAATTATTCTTCAATAACTTCAAGAAGTATAATCCTCAACGTAAGCCATTAAAGGCCAGAAAAAATGGTTTATTTAATGTATATGCGCAGATCTATGGTAACATGATGGATGAGATAGAGTATCGGATAGGACCGAAATTTGCAAAAAAATCTCTTGATAATGAATTATCTGTTCGATTGCCACAGATCAGTAATTCATTGAAGAATGAATTTGGAGTTTTCAAAAAGAATGGAATACCGAATCCAGTTCGTGTATTACGTCAACCTGAAGATTGGGAGGATGCATTGTATGAGGATATGGAAGAAATGGAGTATATTCAATGGTAGTTGAGCCATGAGCAATCAATCATAGAATGAAATGAAAAAAGAGGAACAATTATTTCAATTGATTAAAAATCTTTCGCCTGCCGAAAAAAAATTCATTAAGCAAGATTTTAATAAATTCAGGGCAACGGATGCCAATAAGAGCATTCTTCTATTCGACACCTTGAATAAAATGCCATCCTATGAACATGACCTAACAGCGCTTGCTTATGCTAAGCAGGGGTATACGAATCGGTTTTTATCAGCTGATCGTTTGACCTTGTATGATCAACTGCTAGGTAGTTTGAATGAGTATCACAGAAAATCAACGATTGCCATCGAAGTGGGTTCTGCATATCATGCCGCTGTAATGTTGAGTGAAAAGAAACTATTTGATCAATCGCTCAAGCAGATAAATAGAGTGACCAAAACGGCCAAACGATTCGAGATGTTTGGCATGTTGATCCAATTACTACATTTAAAGCAACGGGTTCTTAAAATATTGAATCGTATCGATGAGGCATTGGATTGTCTGAAAGAAGAGGAATTGGCTTGGGAAGCTCATAGGGAGGTCAATATGTACATTCGACTTCATTATCAGAGCATCAAGTTGCGATTGTCTCTCTCAAAGATCAGAGATCAAAAAGGGGAAGAACAATTACAAATGTTCATGAAAGATCCTTTATTGGCCAATCCTACAAGTTCATATTTTCAATCTAATTTTCATTACCTAGAGGTGCTGTGTAACTATCATTTCATGATGAACCAGCAAGAGGAGGAGTTGGCATGTAATATACGTTTAGGAGAGTTGATCAAACAGTATGATTGGTTTGATATGGATAACCCGTTGACATATTTGGCAATCCAAACACGTATTTTTGCCATTAATCGTAGTTTGGACCCAGAAAATTTCTGGCAACATTTGGAAAACTATCGCTCATTGGTCAATACGTTTAAAAAACAAAAATTACAAGCCAGTGCGTTTATCTTCATCTTTTCATCGAATTACGAATTGGATTATTACTTGGAACATAAGCTTTATGAAGCGGGTAGAGCTGTGGTTGAATTGATGTTGAAGGGTATACAGAAGCAGCGTGAGTTGATCTCAGATATTTTTGTAGTTACAGCCTATTATCGAATTGCTTGTATTTATTTTTTTAATAACGAATTTGAATTATGCCTTGATACCTTGGATCGATATCATGAAGAATTATCACCTGATCTACGTCCGGATGTCTACAGTTATTCATTAATCGTTAAAGCATTGGCACATCTCGAGCTTGGAAATGTTAGATTGATCGAATCATTAGTGAAATCTGTGCGATACCACTTGAAAAAGAGGGGGCATTTATTTCTAACAGAGGAGCAGACCATTAGAGCTTTGAAGAAACTTGCTAAGACATCGAATGTGGAGGCGCAAAATAAAATTCTGTCATCTCTGTATCAAAAAGTGATCGAAATACAATCGAATAACAAAAAAGAGATGCTAAGTTTAGATTATTTTAATATTGTACACTGGTTGAGGTGTAAAATGCAATAAAAATTACTTTTTTTTAGCTTTTACAAATTTTAATATTTAAAATAAATAATTGTTTATC
>CAXQBA010000452.1:0-4623 GCA_964221885.1 Luminiphilus sp.
ATAGAAATGGCTTGGGAAGACAGAACCCCTTTTGATGCCATTGAAGCACAGTTTTCACTATCTGAATCTGAGGTAATCACACTGATGCGACGTGAGATGAAACCTAGTAGTTTTCAGATGTGGCGTAAACGTGTGCAAGGTAGACAAACAAAACACAGTGCAAAAAAAGCAAAGGATCTCCGTTTCAAATGCAATTTACAACGCACTATTACCATGAATAAAATTTCAAAAAGACGATGAAACACGCCAAAATAGTTCGCTTGATCTTAGGTGATCAACTCAATGAGTGCCATTCATGGTTCCATTCTGTAAACGATGAAATCGTTTACACATTGATGGAGGTACGATCTGAGAGTGATGTAGTCACTCATCATATACAAAAGATTTGTGGCCTATTCGCAGCCATGCGTCAATTTGCACAACGCTTAATTGAAGATGGACATCGGGTGCATTATATTTCCATAAATGATCCCTCCAATGAGCAAACCTTCAGTAGGAACCTTACTCAATTAATGTCACTATACGATGCTGAATGTATAGAATACCAAGAGCCTGATGATTACAGATTGGATAAAGAATTAAGAGATCTAGGTAATTCGTATGATGTATCAATGAAATCCAGTGAACATTTTATCACTGATCGATACGATTTGAAGGATTTTTTTTCAGGTAAAAAATCTATTATCATGGAATCATTTTATAGAGACCTCAGGAAAAAAACGGGCATTTTGATGAATGGGGAAAAGCCTTTGGGAGATAAATGGAACTATGATAAGGAAAATAGAAAAAAACTCCCCAAGAATTTCACATGCCCCCCACCATATGAGTGTATCAGTGATGTAAGAGAAATTTATGATGAAATTCAGAAAGCTAATTTAGCATATATCGGGCATATCATCCCCGAGCGATTTATTTGGCCACTAAATAGAAAGGAGTCTCTCGAAATGCTAGATGATTTTATCATCCGACATTTAAGTACATTTGGTGACTATCAAGATGCCATGGATGAATCCTATTGGTCTATTTCCCATAGTCGTCTTTCTTTCTCGTTAAATACAAAAATGATATCACCTCTTGAAGTTATTAAACGAGTAGAACAAACCTACATGGATAATCCGGAGCAATTTGCTTTAAATCAAATAGAGGGATTTATTCGTCAAATCTTAGGTTGGAGAGAATTTATGCGAGGTATTTATTGGATGGAAATGCCTCATTACAAAAATCTTAATGCTTTAGATGCCAATAGAAAGTTACCTGACTATTTTTGGACTGGTAAAACAAAAATGAATTGTATGAAACATGCCATCAATCAGTCTTTGGATCATGCCTATGCTCACCATATACAACGATTGATGGTAACCGGTAATTTCTGTATGATGGCTGGTATATCTCCCGATGAGGTTGACCAATGGTACCTTGGTATCTATATCGATGCTTTCGAATGGGTCGAGATCACAAATACTAGAGGTATGAGTCAGTTTGCAGACGGCGGTATTGTTGCCACAAAACCTTATTGTTCATCCTCAAACTATATTAATAAGATGAGCAATTACTGTAAAGGGTGTCATTACGACCAAAAAGATAAGTATGGAGATAATGCCTGTCCGTTCAATCCACTATACTGGCACTTTTTGGAGCATAATCGCTCTAAATTTCAAAAAAACCAACGAATGTCGATGATTTACAGGATTTGGGACAAATTTGATGAACATGTTAAGGCAAATTACATTAATAAAGCTAAATCATATCTAAACGATTTAGAGTCTTTATAGTGAAAATTTGTCTTTACATATTTCAAAAAAACCAAAGGTTGTACGACAACCCTTCTTTGTATTATGCTTATAAGAATTTTGATCGAGTCATACCGATCATCATTTATAAGGACAGAGCCAATGGCATCGAGTGCGATGACCGACAAGAAATGGGGGTTTTTCGAAAAAATTTCATGACAGAATCCATCTTAGACCTCGAATTCCAATTGGTCAAAGAAGGAATTGACCTGATTATATTGAATGATGATATTCATCTAGAAGATAACATCCGAGAGATATGCCAGACCCATCATATTCATCATACCATTACATCTTATCCCAGAGGATTCATTGCTTGTGAACTATTAGGAATGATCAGTCAGTTCACTTCCGTTTATACTTGTGAAGATGATTCACTACTTCAAATAGAGGATCTGCCGTTTCCTGTGCACCAATTGCCCGATACATTTACAAACTTTCGTAAAAAGGTAGAGAAATCGATGATCTTACGAGAGCTCATACCCAAACCTCTTTTCTCACCCTACACTAATCAACATGGATTTGGCATTAAATTGGACCCTGTGAATATTGATCGGCCCAATATGGCCTCATTTTTACTTCCAGGTGGAGAAATTCAGGGATTAAAACAGCTCAATTATTATATCTGGGAATCTGAATCGATCGTCACCTATAAAAAAACAAGAAACAGTTTCTTTGGATCTGATTTTTCCTCTAAGTTTTCACCATTTTTAGCCGTTGGAAATCTATCAGCGAATAAAGTGCATGCTGCTATCAAAGAGTTTGAAGAAATGGTAACTAAGAATAATAGTACGTACTGGCTCATATTTGAATTACTATGGCGAGAGTTTTTCTTCTTAGTTTCAGAAAAATACCGTCACCGTATCTTTTTAAAAGGTGGTATTCTAGATAAAGATGTTTCTTACCAAAACGATATGACCTTACTAAAAAAATGGCGCACGGCAACTACAGATGACGATCTAGTCAATGCAAATATGAAAGAGTTAATAACAACGGGCTACATGAGTAACAGAGGTAGGCAAATTGTTGCGAGTTATTTGATTCATGATTTAAACATAGATTGGCGCTATGGTGCATCATTCTTTGAAAAACATCTGATTGATTACGATGTCACTCAAAACTGGTGTAATTGGATGTATATAGCTGGTGTTGGGAATGATAGTCGTCCAAAAGGATTTGACATTGACTTTCAAAAACAGCGGTATGATCCCGCATCAACCTATTCAACTCAATGGAAAAACGTAAACATAAAAAGCATCATTTAGATTCAAAGATTTGTCTAACATGCCAACGTCCATTCACATGGCGAAAAAAATGGGAACGATGTTGGAACGAGGTCAAGTATTGTAGTCAACGATGCAGGACTAACAAAAAACAAGTGAATTAACAAACACTTTAATTAACAATAACTACCCTAACATATGAGTAAAGTAGTCGTTATCGGAGGTACATCAGGTATTGGTAAATCATTTGTTGAGACGTACCACTCGTCCTATTCGATTCAAACAATATCTCGCTCTGAAAATTCTGTAAAATTTGTAGAACACAGCGTTTGTGATGTATTAGAAAATACCTTGCCTCAGATCGATGATCCTATACAAGGTATTGTCTATTTACCGGGCAGTATTGCTCTTAAACCATTCAAAAGTCTCAAAACAGAACATTTTATTTCCGATTTTCAAATTAATGTGATTGGTGCAGTCAATGTACTAAAGGCTTATGAATCAAATTTGAAAGCTTATGATGGTGTAAGCTCAGTTGTACTTTTTAGTACTGTAGCCGTACAGAAAGGAATGGCATTCCATGCATCTATTGCTTCAGCGAAAGGTGCTATTGAAGGGTTGACACGTTCTCTCGCCGCCGAATGGTCTCCACAAGTTAGAGTCAATTGTATTGCCCCATCTATTGTAGACACTCCATTGGCAAGTCGTTTACTAAGAACTGATAAACAACGAGAAGCATCAGCAGCAAGACACCCATTGCAACGTATTGGTACTGCATATGAAATGGCACATACCATTGATTTCCTACTATCTGATAAATCAAGTTGGATGACAGGACAAGTTATCTCTGTGGACGGTGGTATGTCAGCAATTCAGAAAATTTGACCTATGTTTTTAACAAACAAAGAAATCCAGAATATTCCAAGACTCAAGCGCATTCATTTAATGAATGCAATAACAGGTTACAAGTCAGCTAATCTTATAGGTACTGTAGATGAATTAGGCGTAAGCAACCTAGGTGTTTTTTCTTCTGTGACACATATTGGTTCACAACCCCCTATAATTGGTTTTATACTAAGACCGACCACTGTACCAAGAAACACCTACCTTAATATTAAAAAAACAGGATTTTACACCATAAACAGTATCGGTGCAGACTTTTATAAGAGGGCGCATGCCTGTTCAGCTAAATTTGATGGGGCGATCTCGGAATTTGAAGCATGTGATTTGAACGAAGAATATTTGGATGGTTTTTTGGCTCCATTTGTTAAGGAAAGTGCTATTAAAATAGCTTTAGAATTCAAGGAGGAAATTCACATATCTGTGAATAACACTATATTGATCCTCGGTCAAGTAATACACATAGACATTCCTGATAAATCAATCATGACGGATGGTTTTGTAGATATTGAATCACTCGACCTAGTAACGGTAAGTGGACTCGATGCGTATTACAGTCCACAAATACTTGCTAGACTATCCTACGCACGTCCGAACCAAAAGACTGAAGAATTACCCCATTTTAGTGCTATCGAATAATTTACGAAATCTACAAAGTCCATTTGTAGGAGCTACATTGTGTTTTTACTGACATATTTTTTCTATTTTAG
>CAXQBA010000453.1:0-2158 GCA_964221885.1 Luminiphilus sp.
AACTTTTTTGAAAATAATTGAGCCGGCATTTTTTTATGTCGGCTTTTTTGTTTATATTAGTACTATAATTAAAAGAAAATGATAAGATCAAAACAAGAAAGAACTGGGCCTATTGTTATCGACCTAACAGGTCCTGATGGTAATGCATTTGCCCTGATGGGAATGGCACAAAACTTCGGCCGCCAACTTGGATGGAGTAAAGATCAAACTCAAGACCTCATCAATGAAATGATGGAAGGAGACTATGAACACCTCATACAGGTATTTGATCGAGAATTTGGAAACTTTGTAATTTTAGAGAGATAATGGAAACAATTTGGAAATTTGAAATAGAACCTAAAGATGGTGTTATTGAAATAATGATGCCGATTGGTGCCGAGATATTAAGCACCGGTGCTATTGGTGATAGTGTTTTTGTTTGGGCTAAGTTTAGCACAGATGAGGGCACAGAATCAGAACCTCGTTATTTTGAGGTATTTGGAACTGGTCATAATATTCCTGTTGATATGGGAATTGATCGCAAGTTTATTGGAACTGCTTTCATGCATGACGGTTCTCTTGTTTGGCATATTTTCGAAAGAATGTAAACATTTTATGAATTTAGAAGATTTATACAGTAGAATTCCCCAATCAGCAGTTTGGAAGCTGAAGGGAGAGCTTGGTAATTTTAGTGAAATTGAATTAGATTATTTTCACAGTAAGATTGGAACGTACGATTCAATGGATCAATTGCAACAAAATTACCATGATGAGATTACAAATCCAATTTCACAAAAGATATTCCTATTTGATCTAAAGGGAATTGGAGCTGGAGAGATCTGGTGTGCTTGGTTGATTAAGGACGCCGTTATTTCAGGAGGTGGAGAATCATATGACTTGACGGTCGGTGATAATCTATATGAAATTAAGGCATATAACTTCTTTCCACATTACAAGACGAAGGAAAAGAGGTTGTATAAGTACAGCGGTCCATGGAGACTTGGTAATGCCGGAGCGATGACAAACTTTAAGTTCGTCGATAATCTTATTAAGAACGCACAAATCGCTCACCTGGTAGCAGACACTGAGATTGAGCACCCTGACGTTAAGAAGATGAAGTATCTTATCGATAAGATGGAAAAGAAGTCTGAGACCTATGGAATGATTGGTGATTTTGCAAGAGGTGAGGTGAGTCAAGAAAAGATGAAATGGATGATTGAATTCATTAACACTGCTAACCTCTACGTTAATCGAAATAAGACTGAATATGATATTGTCAATTTTGGTTCAACAACACCAGGTAATCCTAATGTTACCTATGTCGTTAAGGAGATGACAGCCGATCAACTTGATTCCGGTAAATTTGAAATTATTCGACAAGTCAACATGAACGACCATAACGATCCTGTAGTATTTGACAGGATTCTATCGAAGTCAAAGTATATCAGAGAAGGAGTTAAATCAATGATTGATGACATCAATGATGACATCACAAAGGTTGAAGAGAAATACAGTGGAATCCAGTTCGTTGTATTCCGTAAGAGTCAAATAAATATTACAAGTACTCTTAAAAAGATAGAAAATAGAACCAAGAAGGGATTACTTGAGGCAGTTGGTGAGGTGTTTAACTTAAGTAGCGCTTCGGTTCGGGTTAAAGAAGAAGTAATATGACAGCATTTTTAATTTTATTTATGTCGATTGCGATCAGTGGATTTATGATCTGGTCAATGGGTAAAAAGGAGAAGAATCGTGTTTTTAGATTTACGTCATTTGAGGACGAAGATCATGTACAGCACGTCTTTCTTGTGTATTCACCTAATTTTGAATTAGCACAAGAGGATGCAGCGAAAATGATTGTATTAAATGACATCGAAATTCAAAAAGTAGAGGAACTTGACATTGAAACATGGAACGTTATCGAAACGCCATACCAGACTGTTCAAAAAAGTTCTATAAAAATCAAGAAAATCTAAAAAACTAAGTAAAAATCCGATATATAATATGTGAATATTTTTATGTATTCATTCAACCTCCTAAAAATAAGCTTAACATAACATGGAAGAACCTATTTCAGAAGGCGAGATCACAGTTGAAGGCCAACCAATCGTGACAGAGTCTAATGGAATAGTAGAGACAACGAAAGTCTTTGAGAAGACGCCTCTTCTTATCGATCTAGATG
>CAXQBA010000454.1:0-3915 GCA_964221885.1 Luminiphilus sp.
GAACACTCTTTGAAGATAACATCGACAGAATGCTCTTTTTTACAAAAGGTGTGGTTGAAACAGTCAAAAAATTCGGTTGGGCCCCTGATATCGTCCATGCCAATGGTTGGATGATGAGTTTATTACCAGCTTCTCTAAAAACGGTATATGCCGAAGAGCCTATTTTCCAAAATGCTAAATTTGTTTATACATCGTTCCCATGTGATGATCTAAACGAAAGTATGTCATCTAATTTTGAGGCGAAGTTATCAAATAATGGATTTGGTGATCTTGTTCAACCTTACATAACGGATGGTGTGTTGAATCTCAATAAAGGTGCAATGCATTTCGCAGATGGAACCATGTCTGGTAAAGAAGATGAAAGTCTGGATGCAGATCAACTAAACACATTCAATTTCGAGAGTGAGTTTACTGAAAAGTGTGTAGAATTTTTCAGTAACTTAACAGTTGAAGCTGAATAAAGAAATGTGGTTAAAAAATAAATAAATGAGAACGGGTCTGTATATTTGGCCCGTTTTCTGTGTTTATTAAGGTATAAAATCATTTTTACGATCTACATGAAATATTGGCTTTCCCCCCTCGTCCTATTTGTATATTTACTTTTACATTCATGTTCCAAAACAACTGAATTGGGGCTTTCACTTGTTGAACAAGAACAATCAGATATCATATTTTCTGATACATTTAAAGTTCATCTCAATACAACAGTAGCAAATACCTCTTTCACGAACGATCGACCTCATGTGGTCATCGGTGCTTACACCGATAGTATTTTTGGATATGTTTCATCAGAAGCTTGTCTGAATTTTAGATTAAATAGAACCAATGTCGATTTTCCCAATTGTGTTTTTGATTCCCTTGTATTGACCTTGTGCTATGAATCGTATGGCCACTATGGAGATATTAAAGGCGACGCACCAGGTCTTCAGCAGTGGGATGTGTTTCAGTTGAGTGAACCAATTTTAGATCAAGATTATGAAAGTGATGTTCAATTAGCTACATCTCAGACCTTGAAGTCGAACTTCACTTTTACGCCTAGGTTTCAAGATAGTGTTTATGTTGGTGTCGATAGCCAATTAACCTATCCACACATTCGAATACGTTTGGATGATGCAGCAGGACTTACATTTGGACAAGAATTACTTGATCCAACAGATACCACTATTTATAACAGTAATAACGATTTCAAAAACTGGTTCAATGGGGTGAAAGTTCAACCTAACGCTTCATACCCAAATTCCAGTATCGTTCGAATTCGTCATGGAGATCCACTTACAAAACTAACATTGTATTATCGTGATACTTCAAATGGAGGAAATACTGCTGAAACATTTGACTATTTAACAGATGAGGATGCAGAGTCCATTTCAACATTTGAGCACGATTATACGGGTACCAACGTTTTGGATTCAACAAATACAGACTCAATCGTTTATCTTCAAGGCTTGGATGGAGTCTATACGAGGGTTTCATTTCCTGATATTGAGGATCTTTCATCAGTTATCATCAATAAAGCAGAAGTAGTCGTATATTTAAATGATACAGGAACTACTGAGTTGAGTGAACCGATACAGCTAGTCGCAAAATATCTGAATAATGCCTCCGAATATCAATTAATTGACGATATTGTAACATCTTTCCTTCGAGTTCAGTCCTATTTGTTATTTGGGGGTGTACTCGAAAAAGTAGATGATGGGTATATTTATCGAATTCAATTTGCCGAGCAATTTCAAGAGTTGATCGATGATCCTAATGCTGAAAAGGCTATTTATTTGACTCTGCCGTTAGCTATAGATCCAGAACGAATTACCTTGAAGAATCAATTGTCAATGAAACAGAAGCCTATTTTGTATTTGACGTATACCAATATTAATGAATAATTATGTGTGGAATAGTTGCTTACATTGGTGATCGGGATGCCTATCCTATTTTGATCAATGGCTTACGTCGTTTAGAATACAGAGGGTATGATAGTGCAGGTGTTGCTTTGATTGATCGAACGGATATCAATGTATACAAAAAGAAGGGTAAAGTGAATGAGTTGGTACAGCACGCTCAACAACACTCTACTAGTGGTTCTATTGGAATCGGTCATACACGTTGGGCGACACATGGTGAACCCAATGATATTAATGCGCATCCTCACAGATCCGGCAACGGAGATTTAGCAGTTATTCACAATGGAATCATTGAAAATCATGCTTCCATTCGAAAAGCACTGATCAACGAGGGGCATATTTTTGTTTCGGAGACAGATACAGAAGTTCTTGTTCACTTGATTGAAGAAATTCAGAAGAAAGATAAGGTAGATCTCAGTGAAGCTGTTCGCATAGCACTAACCAAAGTAATTGGGGCCTATGCGATTGTTGTTATATCAAAAAAAGAACCGAACAAACTGGTTGCTGCACGAAAAGGCTCACCACTTGTGGTTGGTATCGGACGTGAGAATGAATATTTCATAGCATCTGATGCATCACCGATTGTGGAATACACAAAGAATGTAGTTTACATCGAAGAAGAGCAGATTGTAACGATCGATTTAGTCTCAGGGTTAAACCTCAAGAATCTTGACAATGTACCTCAAACACCATTTATTCAGAAACTTGAATTAGAGATTGAAGCTGTTGAGAAAGGTCATTTTGAGCATTATATGCTTAAAGAAATCTATCAACAACCCACTACAGTCGCCGATGCTATGCGTGGTCGATTAAATGTGGATCTTGGTTTAATCACAATGTCCGGTGTGTCAGAATATGAAAATAAATTCTCATCTGCTGATCGGATCATCATTATAGCCTGTGGTACATCCTGGATATCTGGCTTGATTGGCGAATACCTTTTTGAAGACCTTGCTCGAATTCCTACCGAAGTTGAATATGCATCTGAATTTAGGTATCGAAATCCGATCGTTGGAAATAATGATATCGTCATTGCTATCTCCCAATCAGGTGAAACTGCAGACACACTAGCTGCTCTCAGTCTTGCCGCTGAAAAAGATGCGACAACATATGGTATTTGCAATGTGGTTGGTTCTTCAATAGCTCGTTTGACGGACGCTGGTTCTTATATTCATGCTGGTCCTGAGATTGGGGTCGCCTCTACGAAGGCATTTACGGGGCAAGTTACTCTGTTAGCTTTAATTGCACTTAAATTAGCCAACAAAAAAGGTACGATCACACAATCATATTACTATCAGTTAATGAATGATCTTCAGCAGATTCCGAGCAAAATGGAGGAGGTTATCAAGCATGATTCAAAATTGAAGTACTTAGCAGAATTGTGGAAAGATGCAGATAACATATTATATCTGGGACGTGGGTATAATTTTCCAGTTGCTTTAGAGGGGGCCTTGAAATTAAAAGAGATTTCATATATACATGCAGAGGGATATCCAGCAGCAGAAATGAAACATGGTCCTATTGCATTAATCGATGAGAATATGCCGGTTGTTATTATAGCAACCAATGACAGTATACGTGAAAAACTGATCTCAAACATACAAGAAGTCAAAGCTCGAAAAGGGAAGGTATTTGCTATCATTAACAAAGGAGATGATACAATTCCTGATCTAGTCGATCACTATATAGAGATTCCACAAACAGAGGAACCATTAACACCTCTATTATCGGTGATACCGTTGCAGCTTCTGGCATATCATATGGCAGTTGCTAGAGGTTGTGATGTGGATCAACCTAGAAACTTAGCTAAATCGGTTACCGTGGAGTAATTCAAATAAATCGCATTATCTTTTGAAAAGAGATATGTTCCAATATTATATATAACATGGGAGAATACAATACACAACGTGATAAATTGATCATACGAGAGTATGGGCGCAACACACAGAACATTATCAATCACGCAAAAACAATTGAAGACAAGCAGAAAAGACAGGATTATATTGAGTCTGTTATT
>CAXQBA010000455.1:0-8576 GCA_964221885.1 Luminiphilus sp.
GTGATGCATCGGTAACTTCAAGAATATTAGGTGGAAGACCAAACTCCATGGGGTCGAAATCAATATCTGGTAAGAACCCTCCACGTTTACAATATGTCTTATCAGCTACTGTTGGATCAGGATCATAATAGTCTTCGATTCGCCATCTTGATTCAGGCACATCAGTTACACTATCTTTGGCTTGAATAATATTATTCCAAAACTCTTCAATATTAGGGGCATCAGCAAACATGGCTGACATACCGATTACGGCAACGGGTCTATTTCGTAGAGATTGGTTGAGGTTCATATGAATAGGTTAAAGCATTATTTTAAATAAAGTTTCTTGTTGATCTAGTATGACAGATCCTTTAGACGTGCAAATACCACGGAGATAGGGTAGCATTATCCCAAATGTTAATCGTTCTTTTGAATAATGCTCAACAGGAAAACGATTGGTGTCTTTTAGTAATTCTAGTAGTGCAAGTACAGTTATAACAGTAACATCGATGTCCATTTCTGCATCAAATAGTCCGTCTTCAATTCCCCATTCCCCGATCATGGCTAATTGCATATGAGCAAAATTTCCATTATCGCGATAGGAGCTTTGCAATAACCCAGGATAATAATGTATGATGTCATTAAAGAAGTTGGGGTTCGTTTTGGTACTTCGATATACAATCTGTTGGTGAAGATAACCCATCGCCTCAATAGCGTTCTCGGCATTCTGAATGATGTTCTCATTTTCAGATTTAATACGTTGGTGATAGGTTGCAAGACAAGATGTTAGTAGATCGGTCTTGTCGTTAAAATGATTATAGATCGTCCGATTACTGGTCTTGAGATGGTCAACGATCTTTGTGATCGTCATCGTTTTAACTCCATGTTGTAAAAAGAGTGTAAGGGACTTTTCTATTATGTAGGCACGATCCATCATGTAACACTGGTAATATTTTATTATCAATATTACCACAAAGGAATAATTTATTCTTTTATTTGCAAAGTGTTCTTGTTTTTTTTTCCAACTCTTAACGATTTAATAACCTTGAAGTGACAAATATTCTTCTTCTTGATAGTAATCTTATTCCTCATGAATTCACATCTAAACCAAAACGTGAATGGTTTTCAGATGTATGCTGGACTCGTTTATCCAATCTTCAACATGAAATTCGTCGCTCACATTTTATTTTAGGCAGATATCTATTATACGTTGTACTGGATCGTATGGGTCGAAAACATGATGTTCAACGTATTTTTATTGATGGGAATGGGAAACCACATGTTCCTGATCTATCTTTTTCGATCAGTCACTCAGGATGTTTTATTGGAATAGCTTATACAGATAAGGAACCATCAATTGGACTGGATATTGAACTTATGCAAAATAGACCTTTTGAACCCTTTGCACATTTTTTTCAACAAAATGAATTATCAAGAATTCATGCATCAACCGATCCGTTATCATGTTTTTATAAGTATTGGACTGCAAAAGAAGCTGCCTTGAAATACCATGGTCTTGGTATTCAGCATGTAAAGGACTTTGAAGTGGATCCTTTACAGAAATTGATAACTAATACGAAGAATCAACAGCAAATCTCTTTTGGTTTTAATATACTGAACGATAAAAAAAGGGAGGCATATGCATGTTCTTGGACGTATCAAACGGAGGATACTATGACTATTGAGCAGATCAATTTATGAAATAATACCTTTGGGTATTGCTTCAATTAAATTACGAGTGTATTCGGTTTGTGGATTTTTATAAATGGTATCAGCAGGGCCAATTTCTTCAATTTTCCCATTGTTCATGACCATCATTCTATCGCTCATGAATTTGACGACTGAAAGATCATGTGAAATAAAAATATACGAGAAATTAAAGGTCTCTCGCAGAGATAGTAAAAGATTTAAAACTTGTGCTTGAACAGATACATCCAAAGCAGAAACAGATTCGTCACATATAATGAACTTTGGCTTTAGACCTAGAGCCCTGGCAATACATATTCTCTGACGTTGTCCTCCTGAAAATTGATGTGGATATCTATAAAAATGTTTCTCTTTCAATGAGACGGTTTCTAGTAATTCTATTACTTTTTGTTTTCTTTCTTTATCAGAGGCGTACATCTGATGATACTTCATAGGTTCCATAATGGCATTTCCTATGGTCATACGAGGATTCAGTGAAGAATAAGGATCTTGAAAAATGATCTGAATGTCTCTTCGCATCCTATTGAGTTCTTTCATCGAAAGAGAAAGAACATCTTTCCCTTCAAAAAAGACCTGACCGGCAGTTACTTTGTTAAGTCGTAAAAGTGAGCGTCCCAATGTAGTTTTACCACAGCCGGATTCGCCAACAAGTCCTAGTGTCTCGCCAGGGTATACATCAAAGGATACATTATCGACTGCTTTGATCCACTTAGTTGGGCGTCCAAAAAAATCTCGTTTGCTAATAAAGTGAGTTTGAAGGTTTTTAACCGAAAGAATAGGCTCTTGTTGCATTAATTGTTGTACTCTCTTGTTTGACTCATTTTGATCGATTTTATATTCAGTTAGTACATCTTCTACGCTGATATCTTTTGATATCATTTCCACTTTCTGATTTGAAGGATTAATTTGAACATCCATAAAATCTGACACAACAGGTAACGAACGCATTTTAAATTCAAGAGGTGGACGACATGCTAATAAACTCTTTGTGTAGGGATGTTTTGGATTTTTAAAAATATTCGCTACAGTTCCTTCCTCAACAATTTAACCCCGATACATGACAATAACGCGATCCGCTATCTCAGCAACAACCCCAAGGTCATGAGTAACAAAAAGAATCGAACTATCCATTTCATTTTTAAGATCTTCCATCAGATGAATAATCTTCTGTTGAACGGTCACATCTAAGGCCGTTGTTGGTTCATCTGCAATTTATAAACTTGGTTTACATGCCATAGCCATAGCGATCATGACACGTTGTTTTTGGCCACCTGACAATTGATGAGGATACGCTGAAAAGACACGTTCTACATCTGGTAACTCTACTTTTTCAAAAAGTTTTAATGTCTTTTCTCTAGCTTCTTTCTTACTGATCTGTTGATGTATCAAAAGGGTCTCAGCGACTTGATTGCCACAGGTGAATACTGGATTGAGGGAAGTCATGGGTTCTTGAAAGATCATAGACACATCATTACCTCGATAATCGATCTTTTCTTGTTCTGATAATTTCAAAAGATCTTTGATACTTCCATCCTCATTGTAAAATAGAATTTCACCGGAATTAATCTTGGCAGGGGGTACATCAACCAAGTTCATCACCGAAAGACAGGTTACCGATTTACCAGAGCCAGATTCCCCTACGATACCTATGGTTTCTCCTCTATAAACATCAAAGCTGATGCCTTTGACTGCTGCTTGCCACTCACCATCCGATCTGAATGAAATACGTAGATCTCGGATAGACAATAGTTTGTTTTGATTTCTTTTATTTCCGTTAACAGTCATTAAAATTCGTTAAAGAGGAAACTAAATATAGACCAATTCTTGTTATGGTCAAACATATGTGGTCAGACATGAACAATTATTATTTCATATTGTGCATAACATCACTAAAATTCCTATATTTATATCGGAAAAATTAAATAATTAAATACATACGTTATATGTCACGCAATCAATTTTTCACTTCCTCCAATCCATTTGTTAGCGAGCAGAACTTTTCTAAAAATTCAACACCTACTGTTGACCTTGTTGAAGAAACCATGACGGTGCGAGGTGCAGCAAATAAAACACTGATCTTAACGTCAGTTCTTATTGTGTCTGCCTTGTTGACAGGGCGTTTTGCACTTATGATGGGTTCCGGTGTTATTTGGGGATCCTTAATTTTGGGACTAATTTTAGCTATTGTCACATTTAGAAAACCTACCATCGCGCACATTACAGCACCTCTTTATGCTGCTGTTGAAGGTGTTGTAATAGGTGGGATTTCAGCTATGTATGCCTATGTTTTAGGACCTGGTGTTATCATTAATGCTGTCCTACTGACTGCCTTGTGTTTGTTCTCAATGTTAATTGCATACCGTACGGGTTTAATCAAACCAACTGCAAAGTTCAGGTCGATGATCGTAACTGCAACGGGCGCTATCATGATGATCTATCTTGTTAATATTGTCATGCACATGTTCGGTTCAGGTCTTCCATATCTCCATGAGGGTGGTATGATCGGTATTGGTATCAGTTTATTTATTGTAGGTATTGCTACATTGAATCTAATCTTGGATTTTGACAATATCGAAAAAGGAGCTAAGGCGGGTGCACCCAAGCACATGGAATGGGTTTCAAGTATGGGACTCTTAATAACATTGGTGTGGATTTATATTGAAATACTTCGTTTAGTAGCTATTTTTTCTGGTAGAGACTAAATGATATACTAGTGTAAATGATATAGACCTGTCGCAATTGTGACAGGTCATTTTTATTAGATGGAAAAAGTCAGAGTTGATAAATGGTTATGGTCTGTTCGCATATTCAAAAGCCGAACTATGGCAACAAATGCATGCAAAACAAATAAGATTTTTGTTGATGATGTAGCTGTGAAACCTAGTTTTCTGATTCAATCTGGTATGACAATCGAAGTGAAAAAAGAGGGGTATTTATTAACCTTTAAAGTACTCAAATTGTTATCGAAACGTGTCGGTGCACCGATTGCTGTGACATGTTACGAGGATTTGACTCCTGCCGAAGAAAAAAATAAATTTAAAGATTGGTATGTGTATCACAGCAAATCTGAAGTTAGAGATAAGGGCATTGGTAGACCAACTAAGAGAGATCGGAGAGATATAGATGATTTCAAATGGCATTCCGATGAAGAATAAACCTTGCGTTAAAAGTTTAATTTGATCGATTTTGGGCTGATTTTTGCTTACTATTGTATATGAAATTTGTAATAACAGTTTTACTTATTTTTTGTGTTACCCTTTCTTGGGCAACTCATAACCGTTCCGGTGAAATCACCTACCGTCAAATAGGTCCCAATTCGATAGAAATTGAAATTGTAACCTACACTAAAATTTCCGGTCAGAGTATACAGGCAGATAGAGACGAACTACCCGTTAATTGGGGGGATGGTTCAGCAACAGAAATTGTTCCTCGTGTCAATTTTATTGATGGTCAATATCCCGATATTCGACAAAATATCTATGTAGCTCAACATACATATCCAGGGCCTAATCCGGCAGGCCAACCCTATATTGTTTCCATGCAAGATCCCAACAGAAATGATAATATCCTAAATATCAATGGAGGTTCGTCCGTCAATGTTCCGTTTTATTTACAAACCGAGGTGTTCATTTTAAATGCGTCCTTCTTTGGATTCAATTCCTCACCTATTTTACTTGAACCACCTGTTGATTTTGGTGTAGTTGGTCAAGTATTTCAACATACCCCAAACGGATATGATCCAGATGGTGATAGTATTGCATATGAATTAATAGTTCCTTTAAGTGATATCGGAACCACTGTTCCAGGCTATCAACTAGTTACAGATATCTCACCAGGACCTTTAAATCAATATACATTTGATCCATTGACGGGTTTGTTTACTTGGGATTCCCCGCAACAAGCTGGTGAATATAATATTGCCATCTTAGTTAAATCATATCGAAATGGATTGTATTTGGGCGGAATTGTTCGTGATATTCAGATTAAAATCATTAATGGTCAAAATACACCACCAATCGTGGAGGTGATTGATGAACTCTGTGTAATAGCTGGCGAAAATATCACTTTTGATGTCACCACTTGGGATGAGGACAGTCCATTACAAATTGTCAATTTAACGGCAACAGGTGGACCATTCAATGTAGCTTCTTCTCCGGCAACTTTTACTCCGGTATCTGGCTTGACCACTGTTTCAAGTCCTTTGGTCAGTACCTTTTCATGGCAAACGAATTGTTCACATGTTCAAAAAAACCCATGGCAGCTTGTTTTTAAATCTAAGGATACCTACACCATAGGAAATGTTGATGCATCATTGGCTACATTCAAGGTGGTTCGAATTCGTGTTATTGGGCCTCCACCACAAAACTTGACGGCAACGGTTCAGCCTACTTCTGCAACGCTTAGTTGGGATGCTCCATATGCTTGTTCTACTTGGGAAGGGTTTTTAGGTTTTTCAGTATGGCGTAAAATAGGTTGCGATAATTTCACTCCTGATTCTTGTGAAGTTGGTTTGTCGAACCAAGGCTATACTAAAATATCAAGTACACCCATAACCACTGCTATTGGATCTTTTTACACCTATACTGATAATACAATCCAAAATGATATCAGCTATAGCTACAGGGTAGTGCCAGAATTTGCTACCCCTATCTATAACAATGGTATTGTTGTGAATTATAATGGATTGGTTGATGGAATAGCATCTAATGAAGTGTGTATCAAAACCAAAGAAGATCTACCGATCATTATTAATGTGGATGTTCAGACAACAGATGTTGCCAATGGCTCCATTTTTGTTCGTTGGACCAAGCCGAATACAAATGAATTAGACACCTTGATATACTTGCCACCATACAGGTATGAATTATATCACTCATCTGATCAGACTGGAAATTTACTCTCAAATATTCCGGTTTATTCATCACCAAGTTACACCAGTTTCTACGCTGCCAACGATACTTTTTTCACACATACATTAATTAACACAAAGGATCTTGCACATAGTTATCTGGTACGTTTTTATTCAAATCAAGATACTATTGGTGATACAAAATTGGCCTCATCAATATACCTGACGGTTGCTTCCACAGATGCGAAGAATACGTTGACCTGGACGGAGAATGTGCCTTGGCAAAATGTTCAGTATGTGGTGTTTGAGGAAACACCGATAAACTCTGGAATTTTTACCATGCTTGATACGGTACTGACCCCAATTTATGAGCATCTGAATTTGACGAATGATCAAACCTACTGTTATCGGGTACAGTCTTTAGGTTCATATTTTACTAGTTTTGTGCCAGATACCCTTATTAATCATTCACAGATTGCATGTGGTACTCCATTAGATACGATTCCACCTTGTCCACCGATTGTTTTATCATCCATTTCTAGTTGTTCCGAAAATAGCGATGATGCGAACAATCCTGAGCGTAAAGAGTGTACTGGAACGATCACATCACCAGAATTTCTTTTCAATCAGATAACTTGGTCTTTAGATAAAGATACTTGTGCAGCTGATTTAGCATTTTTTAGGTTGTATTTTTCACCAAATTGTGATGGAAATTACACCATGATTTTTCAGTCTTTGGATCGTAACGACACGACCTTTTTACATCAACCATCCAATGAGAATTTGGCGGGATGTTATTATGTAACATCTATTGATAGTTTAGAATCTAATGGAGGAGACAATGAAAGTGAACCTAGTGAAATCATTGTAACAGACAACTGTCCGTTTATTGAGTTACCAAATACGTTTACACCGAATGGTGATGGTTTTAATGATTTGTTCACACCATGTCTCATTTACAGATATGTATCATCCATTGATTTTAAAGTGACTAATCGCTGGGGAGAACTTGTATATCAAACTGATCGTCCGAACATAGATTGGGATGGTAAACATTACAGAACCGGTAAGGATCTTCAAGAGGGTGTTTATTTCTACACTTGCCAAGTAAAATATAATTGCTTGTCTTGCGATCCGCCAGAACCATTAAGTGGTTTTGTACAGATTATCAGGTAAACACATATTGTATGACCTAGGAGTTTTTTGGTGATAAAAATGTATTGAATAATTAGTAAATTCTAGTGAAAAGTCTAATATTGTTCTAGTTTTAATGTGCCAATCAAATTTGATCAATTACATCCGACATATTATTCACATTTCTATGTTCAATTCTATTGTGATTCTATGTGTTCTTTTCGCATCATTGTCCGTTGCACAAGAGCAACAAACAACATGGGATAATGGCCAGATCAAATCTAAAGGTTTTTTAGAAAACGGATTCAAAAAAGGCGTCTGGACCTACTACACTAATAATGGCACAAAAGAAGCAGAAGGCTCGTATTTGCCTCAAGAAACAACACGAAACTATTCTATTGTCAAACGAAATCGAAACACTGCAGTTGACGATGGTCGATCTACTCGACATGGTACATGGACCTACTATTATTCAAATGGACAAAAGAAAGCACAGGCAACCTATGATAATGGATGTCCCAAAGGGACTCTTACAAAATGGTATCCAAACGGGAATACATTTGAAACCTTTGAATACATTGATTGCAAGCCACTAGGTGATCGAAAGACTTGGCATGAGGATGGGTGGCTTAAGCTTGAAATTCAAAAAGATGATGACGGCAAAAGTACTCGCATCGAGTATTATGATAATGGACAAAAGAAATCAATAACTCCATATAGAAATGGGCAACAATATGGCCGAGTCACACATTGGTATAAAGATGGAACCAAAAAGCAAGAGGTGATGATGAAAAATGCAAAGGTACATGGCTCATTTCGTTCTTGGCATGAAAACGGTCAGTTGAAGATGTCTTACTTTTCGATTAACAATATCATGAGTGGTGAATACAATGAATGGACATCGGAT
>CAXQBA010000456.1:0-3762 GCA_964221885.1 Luminiphilus sp.
GCACACTCTTTCCCTACACGACGCTCTTCCGATCTTACAATTCGTCCATCATCAGTCTCAGCAACTTTCTCAAGTCGTTTTGATGCACCTTCGAATGTTGACATAGCTGATAGAAAATCAACATCACTGAATCCTAGTTCTTTGATAACATGTCTTGCTGCTTCTAGATTCTGAAGGTTATGAGCTCCAAATATTTTTAAAGGAAACCATCGTTGCGCATGTTCTAATAGTAATGGAAAGTTAACCGAAACCGATCGATCATTATCGATCTTGAATGTAGGTGTATCATAACCCATGCTCCGAACATTACATTTTTTCACTAATTTTCTTAGTATGCTATCCGATTTGAAATATATCAAGGAACCATTTGGTTCTATACGTTCAATAAACGCCTTGAATTGAGCAACATATAATTCAAAATCAGGAAATACATTGATGTGATCCCAAGCGATACCCGTCAAAATGGCTATGTGTGGTTTGTAATGTATGAACTTGGAACGATGATCCAAGGGAGATGACAAATACTCATCACCTTCAATGACAATAATAGGGGCATCACTGATCCGAACCATACAGTCAAACCCTTCTAATTGTGCACCAACAGCATAGTCATGTTCTACCCCTAGAACACGTAAGGCATGCATGATCATTGATGTAGTTGATGTTTTTCCATGTGAACCACCTACAACAACGCGTATTTTATTCTTGGATTGTTCATAAAGAAAAGCAGGATATGAAAATACGGGGATACCAAGTTCAAGTGCTCTCTGAAGTTCGGGGTTATCTTTTTTAGCATGCATCCCCAAAATAATGATATCAATATCTGTTGTGATACGATCAGCATCCCAGCCCATCTTTTCAGGAAGTAAGCCATATTGCAGCAACCTACCTCTAGAAGGATCATAGATCTCATCATCAGAACCTGAGACACGATCTCCTTTTTGGTGTAAAGCAATAGCAAGATTATGCATTAGTGCACCACCGATAGCTATAAAATGTATCCGACTATTCATATACTAAAGCTATTAAATTTATACCAATTACGGAATAGTATTAATATCTTTACGCTCCAATGATGAGAACATGTCAATCATTAATACATCACTAAAAATACTTTTCTCAAGAAACTATAAACAGATTGAGCAATTCAAGGCTGAACCATTTGGTAAACAAAAAGAATGGCTTACCTATTTAGTGGATCATTGCAAAGAGACCGAGTATGGGAAAAAATATAGTTTCTCTCAGATAAAAACCCGATCCGATTTTAAGAAAGCTCTTCCGATAATCCAATATGAGGATATTACTTCGTATATCGATTCAATGATGCAAGGCAAACCCAATGTGCTTTGGCCAGGACGAATCAATTGGTTCTCTAAGTCATCAGGAACCATATCAAATAGGAGCAAATTCATTCCTATAAGCCATCAAAATTTGAAACAATGCCATCTAAAAGGTGGCCATGATGCCATGGCAATATGGTTCAACTATTTTCCAAATTCAAAGCTATTTGATGGGGCTCGTTCATTGGTAACAGGTGGTTCATTGGAGGCACTTTCTGAAAAGGGTATGTACGCAGGTGATATTTCAGCGATCATGCTTAAGAACATGCCTTTTTATGCAAAATATCACTTTATTCCTGAAATGGACATTGCACTACATGATGACTGGGAGTTTAAACTAGAAGCCATCGCCAAATCAAGTATAGGTCAAAATATCACGAATATATCTGGAGTGCCTACATGGATTCTACTCTTACTACGCAAGATTAAAGAAATCAGTGGTCAAGACTCCCTAAAGAACGTTTTTCCTAATTTAGAGTTGTATGCACATGGTGGTGTAGATTTTCGTCCATATCAGTCCCAATTTGATGAATTACTAACTGGACTACCTACTAGATTTTGGAATAATTATAATGCCTCTGAGGGTTTTTTTGGTATACAATATCGTCCTGAAAGTAAGGATATGTTGTTATTGTTAGACAATGGTGTATACTATGAGTTCATACCACTATCGCAGATAAAAAATGTAAATCCTGACGTTCTTTCAATCGAAGAGGTTGAAATGGGTACTGACTACGCATTATGTATAACAACGAATTCTGGTTTATTCAGATACTTGATCGGCGATACCATTCAATTCACATCGACCAATCCCTTTTTATTTAAGATCACTGGAAGGACCGCCAGTTGTATCAATGTATTTGGTGAAGAATTAATGGTATGGAATACGGATGAAGCCATTCAAAGAACAGCCGAAATACACCAGGCACAAATCAGAGAATATCACGTTGCTCCTCAATATCTATCTGGTGAATCAGCGGGACGTCATGACTGGGCCATCGAATTTGAACGAGAACCTAAAGACCTGGATCAATTTAGTGAAGACCTTGACCAATGCCTACAAGATATTAATTCAGATTATGCTGCCAAACGATTCAAAGGCTTAGCACTTGAAAAATTAAATGTATATTCATTGCCTAAAGGACGCTTTCATACTTGGCTTCGCAAAGAAAGACGACTCGGCGCTCAAGTTAAGATCAATAGATTGAGTAATACAAGAATCTTTATGGATCAGTTACTATCGTACTAAACTAAAGACCTATGTGGATTGGAATTTTACTTGTTAGTATTTGTCTGTCATTATCCCTATCAGCACTTTCTGCTTTGCTTCTAAAACAAAGAAAAGATTTTTGGACAATGGTTAGTATAGGTTCATTGCCGATCCTCTTTTATGTTTGCCTTACTCTTTTTGCCCAGAAACAAATGAGTTCAATCGATCTTTTTACCTTGGTAGGATTGGTCGCTTTAGCTGAAGCTACTGTCGGTTGGCGACTCAGCCTTTGGATAAATCCTGCCTTCAAGGAAATGGCAGATGGTATGGAAGATGTAACCGATGACAAAAAAAATCTACATCCTTTTGCTGTATTGATTATGATCGGTTTATATGAAGGAGTTGTATGGTTAACTTGCTGGATACAATCGATCTGACATCTTATATTATGCTCGCAGAAACTGAGCTAATATTGAATTAAAAATAACAGGTTTCTCCATCATAGGTGCATGGCCACATTCATCTATAAAATGCAGCGACGAATTTTCAATTCCTAAATGAAATGCTTCAGCTACAAAAGGAGGTGTTATAGACTCTTGGCGCCCCCATATAAGTAACGTAGGTGTATTTATCTTATGTAATTCATCTTCAAGATTATGCTTCATTGCAGATTTTGCAGCTACGACAATATTTAGAGCTTTTTCAGCATCATTGATCACACTAAAAACATTATCCACAAGATCTTTAGTGGCTACATTTGGATTAAAGAAGACTGCTTCTGAAGCCGTCCTAACATAATCATAACTCTGCCTTCTCGGAAATGACTTTCCTAAACCTTGTTCGAATAAACCTGATGAACCTGTTAATATCAGTGAAGATACGACCTCAGGTTTAGCTAAAGTAAGAACTAATCCTACATGACCTCCAAGTGAGTTACCAAGAATATGAGCAGATTCTAATTCTAAGAAGTGAATAAATTCGTATACGTGTATGGCCAGTGCTTTCACTGACAATTCTTTTCGTGGCAACTCTAGTATAGGAAGTACAGGAACCAAAACTCGATGTGTCTTTGAGAATGTTTGAATGATCGAATCGTAATTACTCAATGAGCCAAATAGACCATGAAGCAATATAATAGGTTGCCCCTGCCCTTCTTCGACATAACTGAACTTACCATTCTTTTTTAGTTTCAAATCCATTTCAATGTATTTT
>CAXQBA010000457.1:0-6215 GCA_964221885.1 Luminiphilus sp.
TTCATATCCATTCCGTCCGTTGAAAACCCATCCCAAGAGAATAAATTCCATTCATTAGCAGGTCCGATAATAGTGGATGTTTGATTTCCTTGAATCCAAACTTCAGACATGACTCCGGATACTTGTATAACACCATTGGGGTCCAAGCTGATGATACTGTTTTTGTACGTGTAAGATGTATCTCCTTTTTTGAAAAAACATCCCCATGGAAGTCCTTCTGTATTATCAGAACCATTCACTAATTCATCAACGTACCAGATTCCTTCTGCTTTGATGGCATCTATCAAACCATTTGACCAGGTATGCGCAAAGGCATTATTCAATGTGTACATTAGAACATAATGACCATCAGGAACAACATTTCGAATAAGATTCTCCAATGAATCTTGTCTTGCTGAAACTTGAGTTTGATACAAGAGATTCGGAGCTGTTCTTCCTGCTCCGTCACAATTGATTCCTCCATGAAGTTCATTATTAATAGGACCTGTAACTTGCCAAAAATCAAGTGTACTTGGTTCAATTACTGCAACATAAATTCCATCCAATTGAGGACACCTTGTTTGTTCTAGGCGAGATCCATTTAAGTAAATTGCCACATTTTCGTGGTAGATCACATCCGGTGTTTTACCTGTAACTGAGGAAACTTCTTGTAAGGATTGAATATATTTGAATTCTCGATCCGGTTCTTCTAATTTTATACTTGTACGCTCATCTTTTAAAAATTGGAAAAAATGGGATTGATTCCATCCTGGATATGTAGAATCCATGTGAATAAATGATGAGGTATTCCAATTGTATGATGAAGAAGGACTTAAAGAATCCTGACTCACACGCCAGTAGTATACTGTAGAGTCCTCAAATACAATGCTAGGTGACCATTCTACCAGACCGCCAGATTGAGTACTAGTGTATTCCTGTTTTATGGGACTATTGAAATATTCAGTCGTATCGATCTGTATCACATACTGAGTTGTGTTCGCAAACGCATTTCCTGTTGATGCCTTCAAAACGATACTATCTTGAGGCACTATAGCGAATTCGTATGGATAAACAGGTGTCACATCATCTGAGATGATCAACACTTCATATTCAATTACCGTATTATTGTCTTCAGCATAAGGAGTAGGCCTTTCGTCAACTTCATAATCAGCATCCACATATACATTGAAGAAGTTAATGCCAATGTTATTGCTGGTTCCAACAGGTATGGGTATAGAAACCGTGTTTTGATAGGCTGAGGCCTGATATGTAAATGAAGCGGCAATCGGATCGATAATACCATTTGGATAGATTCGTTCAACTCGAATATTGAAAGAGTCATTTACCACCTTTCCTAGATTGTAGATATCAAGGTCTAGATTGAATGAGTTCATTTGTGCTGTAACAAGTGACGGTGTGTGTGAGACCAATGATTTATCGATGTAATAGTCTGGGTACTCATTGGTGGATAATCTGCTGGCAGGGTCACCATGATATGCCATGTAGTTACAGACCATTTGTGTGGTAGTTGTATATAAGTTACCATTATTAGTAGTCTCAAGATTTTGGGTGGCATATTGAACAGATTTGGCAGCTCCTTCGCCATATTGTATCTGTCCGAAGGCATCATAAAATCTAAATGCAAATAAATTTAACGATGAAAGTGCAGCGGCACCAACTGATGCCAAGAATACGGATGCTCCTGCTTGAGGTTCAAATATAAAATCTTCACTGATATAAGGTGAGGCGCCAAACATGGAACCACCATAACATCCTAGAGCAAGGACTAAGGGATATTTCTCGGCATTAGAGTAGTTTTGAGGGTGGTCTAAATTAAAATCAAAACTATTGGCAGAGGAGTGGCCAAAAAAAGTAATCAAAGACACACCCGAATTGATCAATGAATCCAGATATGAGGATTGCGCTGATTGAATAGGACTGGAAGATGTTTTAAAGAACGATTCTACTTTTCCTCCATAACTAGGTCCACTGATGAAATTCTCCATCGTTTGCAGATTATTGCGTATGATATTCTGTTCACTACTAGTTTTTCCACCACCTAAATGTAAAATATTTTTTGTCCATCCAAGCGAGTCAAGTGACTGTTCGCTATTTCTGTGATATTCTACCTCTTTGATCTTATTTAAATACAAAGCAACTTGATCTCCACTTGTAGCGGCTAATCTACCTACAGGAATGGTAGGGTAGTCATGATCCAATGTACCCATTAGTACATTATCAGATGGCGGATAACCGAATGTAGGAATTAACAAGTTTGTAGGTACATTAAGACGAACTTCATTGTAGGATCTTCCTTTACCTATGATGAAAAAATACTCGGGATTAGTCCAATGTGTATGGATGTAATTCGCAAAATAACGAACTGCTAGTGGGTGATTTTTGATACCGTATGCAAACTGATCATACAATTCATCTATCTCAATGACCACCACATTGTAACCACCTCCTGTAGGCGACGATCGATATACAAGATAATCACCAATTGGATCAGAACCGCTAGAACTTGTTCTTAGGCTTGGGTGTGTTAAAATGACATAATCATAGTTTTGGTAGAGTACGGAGCTGTAATCTGTAAATGTTACCGACTCAACCTGGAGAATATCTCGGATTGCATCTGGGTGGCTTTCATTAATAAAAATAAAGTCACTAGTCGATGAAAATGCATCAATATCCAAATAAGCAGTATTGTTACCGAATAAACATTGAGTACGACGTTTATTGGTTAGGTCATACACGAAAATAGTCCCATTCGTTGCGTTGGACGTATTGAAATTGGTGATTTCAAGATATTTTCGAGGTCCAGCCTCTAATTCAAAAGGGAAAATATAGGTGTTTTCAAAATCGTAATTATGTGGATATCGGATGGAGACATGAGAGGCAAAGTATGTATCAAAAGATCCATTAGTACCCTTAAGTTGGATGGTATTGTTATTAGAAAGATTGGCACTCGGCACTTGCATTGCAAAATCATTAACGAGAGCTCCAGAGAAGTAAAAGGTATCTTTCAGTTGATTATTTAGACTTAGTTCTGCGATATGAGTGGAAAATTGGCTAGCAAAAGCACGTTTTGTAATTGTGGCATTTGGGCCATTGCTGTATACATTATTGGTAAGCACATCAGTATTAATAGTGGTACTTTTCCCAGATCCATAACCTTCTCCTTTCTCAAATATTGATTTGGAAAGATACTCAGTAGATATGTTCCAGAGATATCCTTTATTCCAAGTTGCATCGTAAACTGTTTTGGTGGTAGTCCAGCAATAGTTTTCTTTGGCGGGTAAATTTGATAAGTTCGCACTGACAGTTTCAAATTGATGTGTTGATGGGGTAGAAGACCATGTTATGTAATAAGCAGATGTATCATTTATAAGGCTGTATTCTCTATTAAAATGATCCGTTGCGTCATTATACATATTCACATCAAAATCCCCACGATTTCTTTCACCATAAAATTGAATGTAAACAAGACTTCCATTATTTGTTTGAACATGAAAAGGGACTTGCTCACCTTGGTGATAAATCATGATGCCATTTGTTGGAATGGAGCTAATATTGACGCCAGCCTGCTGAAGAACATTTGCATCTAATCGATACATCCCATCTTCATACACTTTAGCCTTATAGTATGTTTTATTGTAATCGATCCATTCATTGCAGAACTCATTAGTATGTGTCTGACCATTGATATATTGGACAATGGATAGAAAAGATATCACCAAAAATATAGTTAGATGTCTCATGTATAGTTTGGTTAATTGGTTTTATTCGTCTTTCATAGCTTTTTTGATAAACTCAAAGTTGATATCGATCTTAACAGAAACGAGATGGGATAGGATAGCCCCCTCTATGTTATCGATCAGCGCACCACCTGCATTCAGTCCAAGTGCATAATCAATATAAAACTGATAGATCCTGAATCCAACCCCAAAGTTTGGTTGAACCGCCCAAGTATTATTTTGATTGATATCTCTGAATTGTTGGATGTTATTGATACCACCACGGATAAAGATCAGGTCGAAATAATGTAGTTCAGCTCCAAAAACAGGATCAAAGCTAACTGCAGGGGTGCTGATCAGTGTATTTCGATTTCCATCTGTTGTCATATTTAAGTCCAAGTTGGTCAGCAAGCCGATATACTTTTGTTTTTTACCCTCTTTCGGGGAACCAATATTGAATTGTTTTTTATAACTGAATCCAAAACCGATGGTTGGTCGTGTGATCTCTAGAGATTGTATCGGGATTTCATTACCTGTGAGTGACAAGGTTTCTTTTTCTTCATCAGTAAAAGAGAAAGACCAAGCATTAAATGTTGTAGAAATGTCTTTCAACATCAAACCAAACGAAAAATCTTTGTAGGTATATTGGGCTCCTAAATCTAAACCAAATCCCCAAGAGTTGGCAAATGTCCCTACATTACGATGTACAACTTTTGTGGTTGCCCCAACGGACAAGCCAATTTTTTTGAATGATTGAGCATAGTGTAACATGAATGCATAATCCGCTGCATTGAATGTAGTGACATTCGAATAATTGATCGAACCATCTTTCTCATATAGGGATAATGTGTTTGGGATATTATCAACGCCAAATCGTATGAATGTGAAACCAAGATATTTAGATTCCTTTTCAATAGGACCTGCTATCCCAACAAAATCATATCGACCTATGCTTGCAAACCACTCATTGTGCATGGCGGCTACTTGAAGATCAAGCGGTAATTTCGTAAGTCCTGCGGGATTCCAAAAACCACTGGTAGCATCACCAACACTTCCGATCTGGGCACCACCCATACTTTGAGCTCTTGCACCAACGGGAATATTTAAAAATTCATTGCTGTACTTCTGCGCTGACAGAGAAAAACTGATCAACGTAAACAGTGAAAATAGAATACGAAACGAAAAACGCATATTGATGTCTAATTTAAGTAGCGACTCATGATTTGCCAAAATAACGAATTACCACTATTTAAAATACTTTAGAGAGTAAAAGTTGACCAATATGCATGTTTTTATGAAAAGATATGATTAAAACGGCTTTGTTGTCTAAAACGATGCTTCAACTGCTGTTTTTTTAGTTAATTTGTGTATATCAATCCAATCAATTATGCTTGCAAAAGAATTACAACAACAATCGCGTGTTAATTTTTCAAGGTACCCTCATGTATTAGCCCGTAATGGCTTTTACGAGAGTTTTTTTATTAGAGCGAATGCTCCATGTGGTCAAAAAGCTTTCTGGATACGCTACACGCAGACTCAATCAAAAGGAAAACAAGAACGGATCGGTGAATTATGGGCGGTCTTTTTTGATGGAGATAGAACGTATGTGGATAAAAAGACAGTCTCAGATTCTTCTATACATTTTTCTAAACGTCATTTTAACATTGAATTGGGTGAAGCATTTTTAAAAAACGGTCAAGCTGAAGGAATTTGCAATAGTATTAGCTGGTCTCTTTCGTTTAAGGGGGATCAAAAATCTATTTTTTTATTGCCGTCATCTCTGTATTCGATGCCATTCCCAAAATCTAAATCCATTACATCGGATCCTATGGTTTCATTCAATGGTAAGATCATGGTCGGTCGAGTGGAATATGATATAGCTGATTGGATAGGTTCGCAAAACCATAATTGGGGTGAAAAACATACGGATCAGTATGCCTGGGGGCAGGTATGTGGGTTTGATAATAGTCCAGATACATTTCTTGAACTCATTTCAGCTAAGTTAGATGTCGGGCCTATTCAGACACCCATGCTAACCTCAGTAGTATTTCGCCACAAGGGTATTTTGCATTCATTCAATGCGCTAAACAAGTGGATTAAGAATAAAGGATCGTACAATTATTCAACCTGGTCTTTCTCATGTGAAAATGATGAAATGGTTTTATCGGGTACCATTTCAACACCAATTGAGCATTTTGTTGGATTAGCATATACAAATCCTCCTAGAGGGAAAAAGTATTGTTTGAATACCAAGCAAGCAAAATGTACGCTTCATGTTGAGGAGTTTAATGGGATTGGTATGCCACAATCTTTGGTGTCTCGCTCGAGATGTGCTTTTGAGATTTTGACAGACGAGGACGAATCTTATCACGGTGTAAATATTGAACGATGAAATTACCGTCGTTTTCAGGGAAAAGAGGAGTGATTAAACGTGCTGCAGGAGGTATTGGTTTGTCCCTTTCAAAGCAGTTGTCAGTTGAAAATGCTTCTCTCATACTT
>CAXQBA010000458.1:0-6161 GCA_964221885.1 Luminiphilus sp.
GTATAAACAAGCATTATAACGATTCAAATTCATTCAATAGAAGTCTTTTCAATATTAAGAAAAGATTGACATAATCAATATGTAAGATAGTTGAATTTGTTCGTCAAAAAATGTATTTTTATAATTAATTAATTGATTTAACCAAAAAGTTAATTTTATGGAACCAGTTGATACTGCAGAAAAAATATTTAGGGGTGGTGAGTGTATCGTCTCAGAGTCAGACCCGTCCCGCGTTTTTATAAAAGAGGATTTTACGGAAGAACAGAATATGGTCTTAGCAATGGTCGATGATTTTGTTCAAAAGAGAGTTTTACCAGTTGCCGACCAAATAGAAAAATTGGATATTGAGCTGACTAAAAAGTTAATGAAGGAGGCGGGTGATCTTGGATTGTTGGGAACATCTTTTCCCGAGGAATATGGAGGCTTTATGCAAACTTTCGAGACTAATATGGCGCTAACTGAGAAATTAGCTATGACGCGTTCTTTTTCACTTTCTCATGGTGCACATACAGGAATTGGTATGTTACCTATTTTATATTTTGGTACTGAAGCACAGAAAACTAAGTATCTACCATCATTGGTTGCAGGTGATACGTTCGCAGCCTATTGTTTAACAGAACCAACGTCTGGCTCGGATGCTTTATCTGCAAAAACAACTGCTATGCTATCTGATGATGGTTCGCACTATGTGTTGAATGGGCAAAAAATGTGGATAACGAACGCGGGTTTTGCTGACGTGTTCACTGTATTTGCTCAATTAGATGGAGATAAATTTACAGGATTTATTGTCGAAAAGAAATGGGATGGTGTCACCTTAGGTGCAGAGGAGCAAAAATTGGGTATCAAAGGTTCTTCAACACGACAGGTATTTTTTGAAAATGTAAAAGTCCCCTTGGACAATCTTCTAGGTGAGCCAGGAAAAGGGCACAAGATAGCATTCAATATATTGAATATTGGACGTATCAAATTGTGTGCAGGCGTTATCGGAGGTTCAAAGATTATCAATCATTTATCCATTAGATATGCCAATGAGCGTAAACAATTTGGACAATCCATAGGAAATTTTGGTGCGATTAAATACAAATTAGCAGAACAGGCAATTCGTATCTATTGCACGGAGAGTGCTATGACTAGAGCAGGTAGAGACATTTCTAGATTGGAACATAAGTTGACGGAGGAAGGAAAACCATTGGCTGATGCATTATTAGGAGCTGCAGAAGAGTACGCCATTGAATGCGCTATTTTGAAAGTGTATGGCTCGGAATGTTTAGATTATTGTGCAGATGAAGGGCTTCAAATTCATGGAGGTATGGGGTACTCTGAAGAAATGCCCATGGCAGGAGCTTACCGAGATGCTCGTATCAACCGTATTTTTGAAGGTACGAATGAGATCAATCGGATGTTAACGATCGATATGTTGATGAAACGAGTGATGAAAGGCGATATTGATATGATGACAGCTGCAATGTCTGTACAAAAGGAGTTAACTTCTATGCCTTCATTTGATGCACCTCAAACAGGTACTTTAGCAATCGAAATGGGTTATGTCAAAAATTTGAAAAAATTATTTCTTGCTGTTGCTGGAGCCACTGCACAGTCATTGATGCAAAAAATGGAAACGGAGCAAGAGATATTAATGAACTTGGCTGATATCATGTCAGAGATCTATATTTGCGAATCATCTATATTGGCGACATTGAAAGCAACAAATGTGCGTGGAGAGGAGGCTTGTAGTTCACAGATTGCTATGACAAAAGTTTACATTAACGATGCTATTGAACGTTGTGCCTTTTTTGCAAAAAGTGCGGTTTCTTCATGGGCAGATGGTGATACGAAACGCATGTTGATGTTGGGAATCAAACGATACACCAAGCATGAATTTATTAACACAAAAACATTACGACGGGGTATTGCAGATACCTTACTCGCAAATAATGAATATTGTTTTTAGACAGAAAAGCCACTCAATTGAGTGGCTTTTTTTATGTTTTCCTTATGGTGAAGTCGTTCCATTGAATCCGTTTCAGTTTTTTTCGGTATTCAAATGTATGCCCAGGCCATAACGTTGTATTCTTTTGTTGTTCATTTAAATACCATGAGTTGCATCCGCCTGTATTCCAAACGGTTGTTTTTAATCTTGACTGTATTTCCTTATTGTATGAATCCTGTGCATCTTTTCGAACATCTACATAGATGATATTGGATGCACGTAGGATCTTTTTACAGTATTTCACAATAAAACGGAATTGAGACTCCATAATATGTAATTGCGAGGTGTGTCCTAAACCAGTATTAGGGCCGAGCATGGTCAAGAAGTTTGGAAAACCATTTACACAACATCCCCAATAGCCTGTCAGACCATGCATTCTCCATTCTTGTTGGAGTAAACGGTCGTTTAAACCTTGTACGTTTAAATGGCGTCTGCTAAAATCAGTTACGTGGAAACCAGTAGCAAAAATGAGAATATCTGCCTGATATGTACCTTCTTTAGTGATCAATTGATTTCCATCTACGGATTGTAGTCCTTCCGTTACTAAATGTACATGGGGGAGTGTCAGACTAGGATAGTAATCATTCGATGGGAGACGACGTTTACAACCGATATCATAAATAGGAGTGACCTTTTTTCGAAGTTCAGGATCTTTAATATGTCGTTTAATGTGTCTTTTTGATATTCCTGTTATATGTTGTCGAATTGTTCCATCTTTGAAAAGTGATTGACCCTCAAATTCGTTGAACCAGTAAATATGTTCACGATGAAGACATCTTGCGAATGGTATATACTTAAATAAAAAATGTTGAAACGAAGTATATGGCTTATCGGGTTTTGGTAGTATCCATGGAGCTGTTCGTTGAAAAATAGTTAGCTCCTTCACTTTATGTGCAATTTGAGGAACAAATTGAATTGCAGAAGCACCAGTGCCAACAACAGCAACTGATTGATCGGTCAACTCAATGTTATGATTCCATTCAGATGAGTGAAATGCAGTCCCTTCATATGATGCTAGACCCTCAATATTAGGAATGTTTGGAATGTTCAATGGACCAGTTGCAGAGATCACGATTCGACTTTGATAGATTTTTCCGGATCGGTCTGTTACGGTCCAAGATCCCTGATCATCATTAAACGACATGGAAGTAATATCACATTCAAATTCAATATAGGATTCTAATTTAAAATGTGAACACATCTGTTTTATATATGCTAAGATTTCAGGTTGTTTAGCATAGGCATTTGACCAATCAGATTTGTTGTAAAATGAAAATGAATATAAGTGTGATTTTACATCACATCCACAACCCGGATAGGTGTTGTCACGCCAAGTTCCACCAATATGTGTTCCTTTTTCTAAGATCGAAATGTTTGTGATTCCTGCTTTTATAAGCTTTATAGCTGCTCCTAGTCCAGCAAAACCAGCCCCAACGATCAATATGTCTTTTTTTGATATAGACATTAATTGAGTCGATATTTCTTTAAGTCACCTTTTGCAGAACGCAGTATAATTTGATCGGATTTGTATTTATATGAATAGGTATCATAATCGCATGGAACGATCACAAATCCACCTGCACCTACTATACCCCATTTTCCCTTTTGTTTTACTAAGAATTTTTTATTTGACAAGGCATACAGATCTTCATATTTAGGTGGTAGAACAACGCCCCCTCGTAATGTACTGATGCCCCATAGTCCTTTTTTCTTAACAAAGAATGATTTAATATCATCTCGGTAATCAAACTCGTCGAATTGGCAGGGTATGAGTTCTTTTCCTTGGGTTGAAAATAGCCCCCAACGATCATTCTTTCTAACCAATAACATACCACTATTGAGGAGGAGTATTTTTTGATATTTGATCGGTAGAAGAATCTCTTCATCTACATTGATCAATCCCCACTTACCATTTGATTTTACGGTGAATTTTTCAATCTCAGGAAAGTATTGAACTTCATTGTAGTTTAAATTGAAAAGAGGTGCATCAATAAAATAATAATCTGTTTTGGAACCACTTTTGACTTTTAACTTAAAGGTCTCTTGTTCTACCCAGATGTCATCATAGGCAATGGGGATTCTTGTATGAATGATTCCAGATGAGTCAATCCGTAAGAGTCCAACCTTTTTATTCTTTGCTGCAATAACACCATCGGTGAAGGAATAAAAGAAAGGATCCAAATAATCATATTCAAATGGTGCAATTTCATTGCCAGTAGTATCTAAAATACCGTATTTGTCATCATCGCGGCATATATAAAATTGATTCAATTGTCTGATGTCATCAAAGTGAACGGAGGGTTCACAAGGTTGTTCTTTTATCCAATTAAAAACGGACCATTTAGCACCTTTTTTAACGATCTGTAAATGGTATTTTTTATTATAAAGAATATTATCAAAACAGATCGGAATGATCGTTTGACCATCTTTATCGATGATACCGACCATATCATCTTTAAAAACCTTGTAATGGTATCCATCAAATAGAATATCATCATAGATAGGAGCTAAAATAGTCTCACCTGTAGGTTTTAGAAGACCAAATCGACCATCTAATTGAACACTGATGTAATGGGTTTTTACATGTGAATTGAAATTGATCTTATCATACATCGCCTTAATCCATACGTTTCTGTTATCCCTTAAAAGACCCCATTTATCATTCAACTTGATCTTGTAGAATGCAATCTCACCCTTTTGACGTTTTTGATATTGAATACGTTGATAGATCGGCTCGGTTATGTGTTTTTTTTCCTGATTGATATCTGTCGATAATGATTCATAAAATCCATACATAAACTTTCCCTCAGTCCATTTTTTGTAGACGCCATAGGATAGATAGAAGGTTTCTCCTTCTTCATATTGAAGTGAATCACTTGTGTAATTGAACGCATATGGAGGAAGATCCTGTGCTGTACAGAAGCTTGCTATTAAAAGGAATGTAAGGAGCTTATACATTGGATGGTACTATTAAACATTATGATGACTAAAATAATGAAATTATATCATCTGATTGGTTGTTTGAGGGTATTTGCTACAAATTGAGTACATTTATAATGGAAGATGCATCAAATAAACGATTCGCTCATGAAAATTCGTATAGTTTTTATATCACTTTTCAGTGCTTTATTGCTCTTTTCGAGTTTGATCACTGCTCAACAGTCTACCTATGTTGATCCGCAACTTCACCAGTACCCAGAGGATATTCCTTTTTCTTGTTTACTTGTAATGAGCGATCAAGTCAACACTGATGTTGCTCAATTTTTTCCAGATAAATCACAAAAAGGTGCGTTTGTCTTTCAACAACTGAAAACCAAGGCAACACAATCACAGAAAGATATCATTGCATACCTTTCAAGTAAGAATATTCCGTATCGAACTTTTTTTCTTGTAAATTCCATTGAGATTCAATGTACATATGAAGCTTTAAACTATTTATCGGACAGAAAGGATGTATCAATGATCCTATCCATTCCAAATATTGGTCTTGAATTACCACAAATTGATAGGAATCAGTTCAGATTAAATAGTTCATTACCAACCTGGGGTATTCAGATGATCAAAGCAAATATTGCTTGGTCAAAAGGGATACGAGGGGAAGGGGTCACAATAGGAGGACAGGACACAGGTTATGATTGGGAACACCCAGCGTTGAAACAGCAGTACAAGGGAGACTCGTTGAATCATAATTATACATGGCATGATGCGATTCATACAAATGCATCGACAAATCCTTGTGGTACAGACGTTACATTTCCATGTGATGATGGTTCACATGGTACTCATACAATGGGAACTATGGTTGGAGGTGATCCTGATGGCATACAGATAGGTGTTTCACCTGCTTCTGAATGGATCGGTTGCCGTAATATGGATATGGGTTATGGGACACCTGTTACGTATTTAGAGTGTTTTGAATGGTTTTTAGCACCTACTGATTTAAATAATCAAAACCCCGATCCAAGTCGTGCGCCAGATGTGATCAATAACTCGTGGGCTTGTCCACCTTTCGAAGGATGTAATAATGGAAATTTCCATGTCATGAGAATGGCCGTAGAGAACCTTAAAAATGCTGGAGTTTTTGTAGTTGCTTCTGCAGGTAACAGTGGTCCCTTTTGTGAATCGATCAGTGCACCGCCAGCCATTTTTGAAGAGAGTTTTGTTATTGGTG
>CAXQBA010000459.1:0-4919 GCA_964221885.1 Luminiphilus sp.
TCCGATCTTATTCATCGATGATGAAATTCTTATTCAGAATCGGCGCATAGTTATGATGGCGAGCCAACTTCAAGTCTTCGTAACTACCTCCAAAATATGTCACATCTGTGAGCACAGATAATGCAGATGCCCCTCCTTGCATATATCCTCGAGTCACCTCTTCAACGGATGCATATGCATTGATCATACCTCTTGAAGGAGATTTCCGTTTGAACTCAGCAATAATGCCATTCTTGTCCTCTCGATTCAAAAAGTAACAGAGTGAAAGTGTTGGCGAATAAAATAATGGACTTCGCTCCAGTAATCGTGTTGGATATAACGATTTCTTTTCCTCTACTTCTTGTTTCTTCGTTGCAATAATCTTATCTAAAATGCTCATTTGATCAATTTTTTAAACGTTGTAAATGCTGCTTTTGACAAAAGACTTGTCAATGCTTTTTGATATAGGTCCTGAAGCGATTCCTCTTTATATATTTGTTGAAGAGCTAAGGCTGCATTAGCACATACCACTCGGTTTTGAGCCGAGGTTCCATTCCCTCCAATAATCTGAACAAAGAGATCAGCAGCCTCTTTTACAGTTGCTCCTCCTACGATATCTGTAGATCGAACCGATTCGATTCCAAAATCAGCTGCTGAAAGAACCGTATCGGTATTTTTAGTAATACATTTTGTCTTACCAGTCAATGAAATTTCATCATAGCCATCCACCGAAAAGACCACTGCATATTCCTGTCCGCTTTGACCCAATACATGTTTATATGTTCGAACCATTGACAAGCTAGACACGCCCACCATCTGATGGCTAGGTCTTACTGGATTTACGAGCGGTCCCAAAAGGTTAAAAATAGTTTTGAATCCTAGCGCTCGTCTAACTCTTGCTACATGCTTCATAGCCGGATGAAATAACGGCGCATGCAAGAACGTTATGTTCGTCTCATCGAATTGTCGTTTAATCTTTTCATGATCATTCTCAAAACGATAGCCAACTGCTTCTAAAACATTTGAAGAACCACAAAAACTGGATATCCCATAATTGCCGTGTTTTATAACTTTTCCGCCACAAGATGCTACAATAATTGATGTAAGGGTTGAAATATTAATGGTGTTTTTCCCATCACCCCCTGTTCCGCATAGATCGATGATATGGTCAGACTCAACATTCATAGTCTCAGCTAGATCTAGCAAGGCCGTTCGAAAACCGATAAGTTCATCGATCTCCACATTCCTATATCGATACAAGGTCAATAATGCAGCTAGATCAATATCCGACCAGTCTCCATTTCCGATCTGTATCATGCAATCATAGGCATCTTGTTGTGCCAACGAATGACCATCTATGAGTCTATGGATATACTTGTTCTTTTCGTTCATCATTTTGTGTTTGTTGGATGGTTGTTTTTAAAAATTGTTGAATAAGCTGCTTCCCTTTTGGTGTCATAATGGATTCGGGATGAAACTGTACCCCTAGAATCGGTCTATCGGTGTGACAGACGGCCATTATTTCTTGGTTTTTGTCGAAGGCAATCGGAATCAAGGGTTCTTGTAAACTATTCTTGTCTACCACCCAAGAATGATATCGTCCAACATGTATTTGAGGAGGGAAGCCCTCAAAATATACCTTCGTTGTATCGATCTCAATAGATGAAGACACACCATGGTAAACCGTATCTAAGCATCTTAAGGTCGCTCCAAAATATTCGCAAATGGCCTGATGCCCTAGACAAACACCTAATATCGGCTTAGACCTCCAAAAGTAGTTAATCGTCTCCATCAATAGACCCGCTTGCTTTGGGAGTCCTGGTCCTGGCGATAAAACCAATGCTTCATACCGTTCTAGATCGGATATTTGGAATTGGTCGTTTCGAAATACTTCGACCTGCCCTACATTCAACGCGCTCAGTATCTGTACCAGATTGTATGTAAACGAATCATAATTGTCAATAACGGCAATAGTCATGGGTTATATATTTTCAGCGTTATGAATAGCACGGTCAATGGCCGCTAATTTATTTTTGATCTCTTGACACTCTTTTTTCTCCTCTGAATCAATAACGATCCCCGCACCAGCCTGATAATGAAGTTGATTATCGATACTTAATATCGATCGTATCATGATTGCGTGGTTTAACCCACCAATAGGATTAAAATACCCAATGGCACCTCCATAAAACCCTCTACAACCTTTTTCATAGGTATCAATCAACGTCATGGCTCTGTGCTTGGGTGCACCGGTTAACGTCCCTGCCGGAAACGTGTCTGAAAATACTGTAAAAGGTGACTTTTCATTTATTACCCCCTCTATTTTAGATGCCATATGGATCACATGCGAGAACATTTTGATCCTTTTCAATTCAGCCACCTGCACATCCTGTGTCGAACGATTCAGATCATTTCTGGCAAGATCAACCAACATAACATGTTCAGCATTTTCTTTAGGATCAGCAAGAAGTTGTTCTGCCAATCTTGAATCCTGTTGAGCATCACCGGTGCGTCGATAGGTTCCTGCTATTGGATGTAAATAGGCCTTTTTCTCTCGGATCACTAGTTGAGCTTCAGGTGACGAGCCCATCAGTCGATACGACCCATAATCGAAATAAAACAAATAGGGTGATGGGTTCACATTGCGCAACGACCTATATACACTAAAATCATCGCCCGTATAAGGTTGAATATAGCGTCTGGATAAGACCATTTGGAACACATCACCAACGGCACAATGATACTTTGCTTTACGAACCATTCCCTCAAAATCGTCATCATTCATCGAATGAATGACTGAACCCTCTTTTCGAAAAGGATACCGATTGATCGGTGTATGGTCCAACATTCGTTCAATATCCGATAACGAATTTGTTGTGTTCTCCAAGCTGTTGTGTAGGATCACAATTTCATTCTTTAGATGATCAAAAATGATCAGAAACTCAAATATCGAATATCGAATATCTGGGATATTAGTATCTGCGACCTGCTGAATCTTTATGTTCTCTAAATATTGAATCGCCCTATAGTTGGTATGCCCAAACAACCCGTTGTATTGTTGATACCCGTCAGCACCTTCAAATGTGAATCGTTTGATGAATTGTTGAAGATGATCCGATACTGTTGAGGATGCATTTATATTTCGAACAAACGTTTGTTTGGGTAAAACAAACTCGGTCTGAAAATCCTTCACAGAAATCTCTGCCAGGATATTTACCCCGATGAACGATAACCGGTTGGTCTCGTCGTGGATTTCTGTGCTTTCCAATAAAAAAACATTCATAAAGTGCTCCCGCAATTTCAAATACATTGATACAGGCGTACTAAGGTCTGCTAATCGCTTTGTAAAAATTGTCTGGATGTTGATCGTTTCCATTCTCTTTGTGTTTTTACTTTCTCTGTTGTCTTTGTTTGGCAACCTTGTCTGGTTGCTTTGTTTGGTTACGTTGTTATCTGTCTTTTAGGACTCTGATGATTGGCCGTTGAAAGGCGCTTTGTTGAGGGCATAAAAAAAGACCTGCCGTAGCGAACGTGCAGGTCTGAATATCGTATATATACAATCTAATAGACTAGGTTCGCCATCGTACAGATGCCGGCCACCACCAAGCAGTGTTATTAGAAGTTGTATATGTATTTTGTTTTTTCATCTATTTCAAATGTGTGTTGTTTTTTTTGTAAATGCAAATACAATCGGTCTTTTTTTAATGCGTAAAGACAATTTTAACATTTGGCATCAGTTCTTTTAATCGAGCCATCTCCTCCTTTGAAATCCGATTTCGTTCAGCACGGATCTCTTTTAATTTCGTCAATTTAGCCAAGCTTTCTGGAAGGGTTCTTAATTTGTTATACCCTACATTCAAGAGCGTCAAATTCTCCATTTGACCAATTGACTCGGGCAGTTTATACAACTCATTGTAGCGTAGATCCAATGTCTTAAGTTTTTTTAATCGTCCAATACTGTCCGGTAGTGCTTTGAGTCCATTATCCCTTAAATCCCAAGTCTCCAATTCATTTAATTTGGTGAAATCGTCGGTCAAACTACCCACTCGGCACTCTCTCATTTCAAGTGTTTTCAATGATTCCATTTCTTTTAGGATAGGTCCGACCCGCTTAGCGCTCAAATATTTATTGAAGGCGATATTCAACACTTGTACATTCTTTAATGCTGCAAAGCTTTTGGGCAACCCTCTTATACCTGTATTCGGGACAGACAATTCTTCTAACCGTTGAATTTGACCGATACTCTGTGGTAGGGCCTTGATCCGATTAACGCCCAGATACAACTTTTTCAACGCAGTAAACCCAGCAAATGAATCAGGTAATTCGGTAAATTCATTCCGCTCCAAATGCAACTCTTCCACATTCGTCCATTGACTGATCTCTGGGCTTACCGAGTCGATCAAATTAGCCGAAAGATTAATATATTTCAACTGACTCAGTCCAAATAGTTCTTCTGGTATCAACTTGAATACATTCATAGATACGTCGATAACCGTCAGTATACTAAGACTACTAAGCGGCAATTTTTCATCTTTTAGTTTGAGACCGGCAATAGATAATTGCTCCAACTTGGTTAACGATCCGATCATTTCAGATATCTGTGTTTGATTATTGATCGGATTATCCGATAAATTCAAGGTCTTTAATCCCTTGAAAGTGAAAATTGATGGATGAACATAGGTTAACTGGTTTTTTGATATATCCAGCGCTTCCATTTTTAAACCCTTATCAAATCCAGACGGATAGTTGGTCAGTTTCAGCTTAGATAGTCCAAGACTTCGAAGGTCTGTCATCTTCTCAAGAGAAAAAGAAACGGAGCCCAACTCTGGATTCTTTGACAGATCGATTATCTGTAATTGAGCCAATTATGAAAATGTCGTATCGATTTGTTTTAATTTATTTTTAGCGAGGTCTAGATGGAGTAGATTGTTCAATTGACC
>CAXQBA010000460.1:0-2209 GCA_964221885.1 Luminiphilus sp.
CGTTAAAAAGGTCTATGCGCATTTGAAGAGTTATTTTCAGTTAGCGGTAGGTCCTTGCGATCGGTATTTTGATTTTGACTTAATCGATTTTGTCAGGAAATTCAAATTGGATACAATGCGTGTTCTAGCTTGTCTGAAGATACTCGAACGACACGAATACATTGTTTTAACAGATTCTATCTATAATCCATCGAAACTTCAGGTTGTCGTGGATCGAGAGAGTTTATATGACTTCACCTTGAAAAATCCTGATTATGACCGAATTATTAAAGTTTTATTCAGAGTGTATGAAGGTGTTAAAGGGCAGAGTGTATCGATTCGTGAGGAGTATATAGCTTCGTTTTTACAGCTCAATAAAGAAAAAGTATGTCAATTACTAGACGAATTGACTCATGCAGGAATCATTGATTATCAGCGTTCAAGCCAATTACCAAAATGTACATTTGTAAGGCATGTCTATGCAATGAATGATCTGATTCTAGATATCTCCTCAATAAAGGATATGAAAAAACGGTTTGCATCGCGAATTCAGTCGTCTGTACATTATGCAGAATCCAATCAATGTAGAAATATTTTATTGTTATCATATTTCGGCCAAAAAGAAGCTGAGGCCTGTGGGCAATGTGATGTTTGTCAGGGCACTAAGAAACGTGAAATGGATCATGCTCAATTTTTTGAATACCAACGTCAAATTGAGTACCGTTTAAAGCGTGAATCCATCGATTTTCATACTTTTGTGGATGGATTCAGTGAATATGAAAAAGAAAAAGTGATCCAAGTACTCGAATATATGTTAGATAAAGAACAGATTCTAAAGAATACGGAAGGTATCCTGAAATGGTCTAAAAAATAAATAATGTTTACAGGTATAATCAAAGAAATAGGTTTTGTTGATACTATTCAAAAAGAGGGTACGAATATCCATTTTTGGATACGTGCTGAGATGTCCAGCGAATTGAAGATTGATGAATCGGTCGCTCATAACGGGGTTTGTCTGACGGTTGTTGAAATAGAGGATGGTCGATTTAAAGTAACGGCCATAGAGGAGACACTCAAAAAGACTAGTTTAGGCGAATTGCAAGTGGATCATGCGATCAATCTTGAACGAGCAATGCTTCAATCTGCTCGATTTGATGGACATATGGTTCAAGGCCATGTCGATACGGTCGGTCGCTGTCTGGATGTCCAAGAGGTCGATGGGTCATGGTATTACACTTTCGAATATGATCGTGATGTTGAACATGTATTAGTTGATAAGGGATCCGTTGCCATCAATGGAACAAGTCTGACGGTTGTAGAGCCAGTTGGTAATCAGTTTAAAGTGGCCATCATACCTTATACCTATGCACATACAACCTTTAAATTCCTAAAAAAAGGAGACTCGGTCAATCTTGAATTTGACATCATGGGCAAATACGTAGCAAAGTATGTGCAATTGTATATGAAGAAATAGAATTTCTGTATCACCATTCTCTGTTCGAAATGATTTCTTCGACTGGAATGACTTGATCATACTGTTTGGCGATCAACTCAAAATCACGGGCCAGGCATTCACGAGCTACGGTTTCGATTTCACTATCCTGAGCATAAAAATCATTTTGAAGTGCATTGATCTCTTCAACGGCATGATGAGCATGCATCATGAAATGTTCTCTTTTAGGATTTTTATACCCATCCATATGTTTACATAATTGAATGAGGATCATTTGGCAGACGTCCACTAACGAAGTGGGAAAATAGGGATCGCTGTACATGCAATCTAAAAAAGGATGGTTTTTTAAAACGCTGTTATTGATACTGGATTGGAACTCTGTTAACGTTTTTGTAGAAGGTGCAGGTTTGCCTTGCTCAGATGTAGTTCTATTCTGGCATGCAATAACAAGGAGAAAAGAGAATATGAATGAGAGTAAACGATACATTAATTAGATTATCTTCAATGATTAATCTGAACAAGATACTACAAAAAAAGCCCTAAGTACATTACTTAGAGCTTCTTGTTAGTTGATGCGGTCTGGACGGGACTCGAACCCGCGACCCCCTGCGTGACAGGCAGGTATTCTAACCAACTGAACTACCAGACCAAAATATACTAAGTGTTGTGCGGTCCGGACGGGACTCGAACCCGCGACCCCCTGCGTGACAGGCAGGTATTCTAACCAACTGAACTACCGGACCGAACTTAGTACACTTTCAAAGAACTTTTGTGAGG
>CAXQBA010000461.1:0-6443 GCA_964221885.1 Luminiphilus sp.
CACCAATAGCACGGCTGCTACCGACGTACAATCCGCCTGCGATAGCTATACCTGGATCGATGCGCAGCTGAATGTCAGTTTGTGGGCTTGAAAAATCGATGTTGATATTGTCGGTAGTAGGGTTGGGGTAGACTTGGATCCGTTCATCGCCGATGAAATGCGTACTCGATAGCACCACATTCACACAGGCTGAAGTGTCTGTACAGCCATTTTCGGTCAGCACCACCGCATAGTTACCATTTACCATAGCGGTATATACTTGTGCTGTCGCACCACCAATAGCTGCATTGCCATTGTCACAGTCGATCCACTGATAGGTGGCATTGGCGTTGTTCGCCGTGAGTGTGGCGCCGGTCTGAGAAACGGTATTATCGCTGACAGAATTGATGGTCAGATCCAGCGTCACGACCGAATCACAACCTGCGGCATTCGTGAGCGTAACCGTAGCGGAATTATTACTTGTGTTGTAGGTCTGCCCATCGATCCAGGTATAGCTATCGCAGGCGGATTGTACGTCGGTAGCAGCCGTGCTATTGGTGATATTCAAATCCAGCGTGACGACCGAATCACAACCTGCGGCATTCGTTAGTGTGACGGTAGCCGAGTTATTACTTGCGGTATAGGTCTGTCCATCGATCCAAGTATAGCTATCGCAGGCGGATTGTACGTCGGTGGCAGCCGTGCTGTTGGTGATATTCAAATCCAGCGTAACGACAGAATCACAACCTGCTGTATTGGTGAGTGTGACGGTAGCCGTATTATTACTTGCGGTGTAGGTCTGTCCATCGATCCAGGTATAGCTATCGCAGGCGGATTGTACGTCTGTGGCAGCGGTAGGTGCATTGATGGTCAAGTCTAAGTTGACGATCGAGTCACAACCGCCGATGCTGGTTAATGTGACAGAGGCTGTATTGTTTGAACTGCTATAGGTAATCCCATCGATCCACGTAAATGGCGTACATGAACTTTGTACGTCTTGGGTAACGGTATTGACACATTGTTCCGTCAGACTCAAGAGCACTGAAGCAGTTTGCTGATCGCCTCCTGTACTACCAAAACCGTCCACTGCAATTCCACGACTATGTATATTGACGGTACCAAAACCAGCAGCAGGAGCAGTCCAATTGATAATAAATACACCAGCATTATTAATTCCATTGTGCTCGGCATATTGTCGGCCATTGGAATTACTGATTTGGGTATTAGGAGTAATAGCTGTACCCATAGAGCCAGCATTTAGGGCAGAGGCCTGATTGCTAATAGCTACCGACTGAAATCCATATCCTCCCGGCGAACCTGAAGTGGCGCTTAGAGTGTATTCTATGGTATATCCTTGCCCTGGTTGATACACCGTTACAGGATTGGAAAATGCATCTTTAACTTCTACGGTAATTGAGGGTGCATAAGAAGCCCCGCCATGACAAGAACAACCCGCTCCACCACTCAAAGGAGAGCCTGTCCTGTCACCTAAGCCTAGATTAGCAGCACCACCCGATTGCATGGGGCCATCGTCCAACATGTGCAGATTAAAACTGTGATGTAAGATGAAGACGAGAAATAGGGGGAGGAGGTAAATTAATTTTTTCATAAACGCATTGGTAAGTCATTCAATACGAATGATAACGAAGCAGCATTATGAAATGTTCAGTGAGACGCCTAGCTAAATCAATTTTCTTTGGAAAGGCGCTGTAGAATATCTAAGGCACGCGGGGCACTTTCTTTGTCGATAAATAGATGATCATGATGATAGGCGGCGATACAATTACAACTGATTCCTTCTTCGGTTAGTGCATTGGCCACTCGGGCTGTTAAACCAATAGCTGATAGGGAAGAATAGACGCCTAATTCGATCCATGAGGTGATCAGGTCAAAGTCCAAATTGTGCTCTTCTGCGATCTCTTTCTGTATAACCATACTGTAGCCTTCTTCCTCTTTAAAGAAACAACGAATATCCATCAAGTTGATATTAGCTGGTAATTCTTTAGAGGTGCAAAAAACGTAGTCGCCCTGCTTCATTTCTGGCGAGAGATTGGCCAGTAGTCTTTCTAACTTTTTTTCCATGATCGTTTCGATGATTTTGGGTGATTTGGATGTTGGGGGGGTAATGGGATTCGTCTGGTATAGTGATTTAAAAAATATGTAGATTGATTGGTATACAATAAACGAAAAAAGTAGGCTTTTCTATATCTATACACGCCTTTTTTTAGACATGATCCATACAGGTACCTACATGATGATGTTTTCTATTGTTTTTTTATTACCCGTAATCAGGATTTTAACGTTTAGAAATCGACGATACGAATACTTCTAACCACAGCTATAGTCTGACCAGGATTTATCCTTGCCACATTTTGTACACATGGGTTGCCACTCGCCATCGATCTTTTGTACTGTGTAGTTATGGCCATTTTCTTGCCCTTTGCAATCAAATCTAGACCACGAGCTATCTTTGCCGCAGTGTTTGCAAAAGGTGATTCCTCGTGCTGTTTTGAAATGATGTTGTTTCATCTTTTCTTCTCGTTCCTTTGCTTTTTTAGTTTCTGCGAGAATCTGTTTGAACTTGGCTTTCACAGATTTGATCGACTCTTTTACTTCTTTGACTTTCTCGGTTTCCTTGATTTGTTTGAAAAATCCAAGGGATTTTTCGAGAAGGGTCAGATCATCATCTTTTTCCCCCAGATATTTACTGACATGTCCCGCCAGCGAAATGAAGGGTTTATGATTCGGGTATGTTTTAATATACCCTTCCAGTGTTGCAAGCGCATTTGATTCTGTACCATCGTTTTGATATAAGGCGCGAGCGTAGGAATGGGCCACATCGAGGTGATCTTCAGAGATCGAATTATACAGGTTGGATTCGAAATAATCGATCGCTTGTTTGTACTCTTTATCATTGACAAGGGTCTGGAAATCATCAAAAATGGCTTTGATCTCCTTGTAATTCTTTTCACTGCAGTTTTTGTAGTTTTTGAGGGCGTAATCGTACCATTTTTTCCATTTGCAGTAATGCCCACGCAACAATAACCAGCGTTTTGTATTGAATTTAGATTGGTATTCTTTCGCCAGGTTATAAGCTTTTTCCTCTGTGCCTTCAGACATCCACAAAGACCAGAGATAGCAATTGACAGCCTCTTCCTCGTCCTTGAGAATCGATTGATTTTTTTCAAAGGTCTTGATCACAGATGCGTATTCATCCTTTGTATAGGCATCGTCCACCTCTGTCATTAATTCGAGGGTGGCTAGTTCCTTAGAATCTGCGTCGTTCTTCATGGCTTTTTCTTTGTTCTTGGTAGAGAAGGCCATGACCCACTTTTTTTCGCCATGGGCACAGAGACTGATATCGTAGCCATTGTCCCATTTTTCGTGGATTTTATCGGTAGGAAATGTATTGGAGACTTCTATAGTTTGATAGGAATACTGTTTGTGTTTGCCAAAGGTCATCGCCCATTTTCCATCACCATAGACTAAGTCAGTGATGATCTTGCCATCCTCGATCCATTTATTCATCTCGTCAAGATCGAGTTTGGAACGAATGGCCCATCCAGGATGATAATCGATCCCTTTTGTGAAAACAATAACCCAAGTGTTGCCGCCATGACAGATCTTTGAAATGCTGTAGCCATTGTCCCAGCGATCTTTGATGCTGTCAGATGGAAAGTCACTGTCATAGTTGAAGGCCTGCGCATATTTTTTCTTGTATTTTGAGAAGATATAGATCCAATCCGTGCCATCGTGTTCTAGGCCCGATAAATTGAAGCCTTGATCCCACCAGGTATCGATGATACTCTCTTCGTTAAAGATTTTAGACCAAAGGATTCGTTGATCTGTAATGCCACATTCTTTTTCGAGAATGGCTGAAAAAACACCATTTCCACGATCAAAATCAACTACAAAATAGCCTAGCTCTTTTTTCTCTTTCGTGTATGCTAAGATGTCGTCGTATTTTTCTCGGGTTACATAAAATTGCCCGCCTCTTTCCGATGTGATCATAATTTATAGTGTTTTATTTAATTCAAAATACATTTTTTTGGGGAGTGTTCGGCGCTATATACTAAAAAAAGCCTTGCAATTTAAGTGCAAGGCTCTTTTCAACTGACGAAGGTTTATTTCATACTCCTTATTCAGTATATCATGAAATCATGTACTATGGTAATAATACGGCATCAACTACATGTACGACACCATTAATACCTTGCACGTCCGTAGCTGAGATCATTACTGATTGAGATGAACTGGTAGTTAGTTTAGCACCAGCAGACAGATCAACAGTTACCGTTCCACCACCTAGCATCGTAACGTTTTGGCCATCTGTCAATTCATCTGATTGTACATTCGCTCCATTTACCACATGGTACTGCAAAACAGCATCTAAAGTAGCAATTGGAATATCAGCCAGTGAGTTCCAAGTTGTATCTGAATCCAAAAGTGCTTGGAATGCATCATTAGTTGGTGCAAAAACAGTGAATGGACCTGTACCAGATAAAACAGTTACGAAATCTGTTGTATGTCTTGAATCCGTGAGCGCTGCAACCAGTGTACTGAAGCTGGCGTTGTTCAATGCATGATTGACCACATTTGGTGGTAACATTACTGAGTTAACGATATGTACAACTCCATTCGAAGCAGATACATCAGTTGTGACAGGAGATGTTGAACCATTGAAAACTACATCAGGGGATACATCTATTTGAAGGGATAGATTTTCCATGTTGGGACCCATTGCTAAGGTATTCGCATAGCCTGCAGTCAGATCACCTGCCATTACTTTGCCACTTACAACATGGTGCTTCAGAACTAGATCTAATGTTTCGATCGGAATATCAGCAATTGAATTCCATGAGGCATCTGAATCTAGTAAAGCTTGGAATGCAGCATTATTCGGTGCAAAAACAGTGTAATCTGTTGTCCCGGATAAAAGGGCGACAAAATCAGTGCTGTGTCTGCTGTCTGTGAGTGCCTCGACGAGTGAGCTTAGATCACTGGTTTCTTGAGCGAGTTCGACAATGTTTTTAGGATCCTCAGTGGGCTCATCTTTATCACAAGATGAAAAAAAGAATAAAGTGGTTGCAAGCAACGCGAAGGTTAAACCTCTTAGATGTAGCATTATTAAAATGTTTTAGATGAAAAAATGAATCGTATTCGCAATTCACGCACTTTAACATGATCGAAGCTAAAATTGTTTTGGAAATACCATCCACAAGGTGTTAAATATGATTTAACATACTTTTTTTAGAATGAATCATAAAAAAGCGCATCATACAACAATGTATAATGCGCTATGGGTGTCGATTAATATTTGACGATTCCTCTATAAACCTGCTGCGCTGTTCATCATCTTCGTTGTGATCTTCATGATCTTATCGGCATATTTTGAATCCTGACATTCATTGGCTTTTTGCTCCATTTTACGACCTTTGGCATCCAACTCGTTAAAGTCGGCAACTGCGCTCATATCCGTCGGGTCTGCTTTCATTTTTTTGACTACGGCTAGATAATCATCACAGAATGCCTGATACTCATCCACAAATTGAGCACAGGGATCAGATGTATCGGTGTTCTTACCTTCTTTTTCGGTAGAATCACAACTTATGATCAAGCATGATATTAAAAATAGGCTAGCGAAAAGGGTACTGACTTTTTTCATTGTATTGAATTTTATATTTAACGTATTTAAAATTATTGGATGCGAATGGCTTCGAATGAGCCTGATATATTGTGTAGGTCATCGTTTACGTCGGCTACAGTTCCTGAAAAGGTGCCAATGACCAGTGTTTGTTGAAGGTTGTTACTTGTACTTGCGGTCTCTAATGGAAATGTTGTTATTTCAAGTATGGTGGAAGCGCCACTTCCATCATTATCCGAATAGGCACTCAAGTTTTGCATGATACTGACCGCACCATCTGTGCTGCCATTAAATACATAAGAACCTTCATCCGTCATGTTCACATGGGCGAAATTGACAGTGACTACCGCACCATCTGTAGCGGTTAGGATCAGCTGCGATCCGCCGTTGGTTATGGCCATATTCGTTTGGAAGATGGCTGCCCCATTTTCAAATTCATCGCCATCAGAGAGTGTTTCTTCGTAGGAATAGGACTGGCCATCGATCGTAATGTCCCACTTGACAACCACTTCACTTGGCTTTTCGCAACTACTAAATTGGATCAGTATAGAAGCCAGTAAAACCATGACAAAGCTTCCACAAAAAAATTTTCTTCATTCTTTTCATTTTTATAGATTGATTGTATTCGTTTTTTTAAGTGGTATCTGTCTCCACTCATTCGATAGCTATGTATTAAATTACTGTGCCAACTTTAGAATTGAAGGCTGTTGATGGTTCTATTTGTAAGGGATCACCTATTTATTATCATAGGATAATAGATATAAAAAAGGCCATTGAGAGATCAATGGCCTTGTATGTTATATGAATTGAATTTACTTTA
>CAXQBA010000462.1:0-3529 GCA_964221885.1 Luminiphilus sp.
CTGCTGATTTGAAATCCGTGAATGATTTTATCTCATTATATGTATCATTTGGCTTCTCCTGTCCAATGTAGTTTTGGAGAAGAACAAACGCAGAAGCGATCTGAATTCGGCTGCTATCAAATACATACTGAATAGATTGAGCTGGTAGAAAAGCCACAGCTGCAGTATTTTCATTGGGTATATGTGCTAATAATTTATCAGGTTGTGCATTTGAACTTAGAGGGATGATTAAAAGACAAACCAGTTTTGCGTAATAGGATAAAAATTTCATTTACTATCTGTATGTATAAGTTGTTTAAAAATGGGGTATTGAATCTGTTTTTTTTCAATACCTCGATCATGAAAGTAGGCGTCAAAGAAATTCCATTTTACCAGACCATCATCTGATTGTGGCTCAAGTAAATAAAAAGCAAGAAAGCCAAGTTCTTGATCGGTACGAACAATAATATCTCCTTTTTGACATGACATCTTTTTTGATCGATATTGACCATCTATGGTAACAAAGTTGTGATTTTCAAAAACATAGGATGATACACTGAATGAATCAATGATAAATACATCAAGATTTATGGTTGTGTTTTTTTCTAATGTATCCATTTCAATACCATGATCAGAAAGAATAGATATGATGTTTGTGAGTTTTTTTGAGAAGATATAATAGGATGGGAATATGCTTGTTTTTGTTGCCTTAAATTGATCGTGAATTTGAATGGAATCATGCCACACCTGTAAGGGAGAACGATAATAACGTATGGTACTATCTTTAGTAAGATACGGTGTGTAATCATATGTTTTCAATCGAATGGGCTTTTCTCTAGGTATCATTTTATATTGAACCCCTCTTATTGGATTAGTGGTCAGGGATAGAATATTTTGAGTGGTCTTCTTGGATTGTTCGCAAAGCTTTAAAAGAGTCTGGTGCTTTTGATAACAATAAACAAGAATCTCCTTGGCAAAATGATAGGCTGACCGTATTCGTGTATAGAATTTATCATGAGCAAAGGTCTCGCTTAAAATAGCGATGGCATTTCGCATGTCAAATTGATTGACTAAATATCGAGGGTGGTGATTATAGGTGTAATAATTGGTAAGTGGCCAACCTTCTTGTAGGTAAAAGTTGCCATAAAAGTTTGTGCGAATGCCATGATTTGTCTGCATCTTCTTTTGTATATGTGGTAACATACTATCACGTGTAAAATTTGATGTAATTCCACTTCCAGCCGTATGATAAGTATGTGCAAAGGTTAAATGATTGGCATGCCAGGTACCGTTTGTTGTATGCATATCAACAAAGACCATGGGCTTGAATTTGGTAATAACATTTCGGAATAATCCCTTTGTTTCTTCACCTTCCATTTTTACACCGTCCCGATTAAGATCTAGATCCTGTCCACTTCGTCGTTTGCCAACAAAATGTGGGCAGTGTTCTTGTGATGGTCTGTGATTTTCATCAAATTGATCATTTCCATCCGGATTGAAATTAGGTACAAGCAATATATTCAATCGGTCTGTTAGATAACGGAGTGGTCCAGAACTCAATTCTCTGCTGAGCATCAACAAAGCCTCTTTACCCTCAACTTCGCCGCCATGAATATTCCCTTGCATGTATACAACAAGTCGTTGGTTATCTATTGATTGTGATGTATTAAAAAAACGTATGCATAGACCATGTCTTCCCTCTAGAGTTGTGAAAATGGTATCAAGGAATGCATTAGGATCTCTGTCAGCAATGTATTGTAAAAAGGAATGTACATCATTTGAGCTTGAAGTGCTATCGAATTGCGTCAATTCTGGTTTTGTAAAAAATCCTGTTTGACAATAGATGTCAGAAACTACATAAGCGTAAAAGATTAAAATAAGATAGCAATATTTCATATGCCGAAAATAATGAAATAAACCCGTTAACTTAACAGAAAAGACATCAAATGTAATCTGTAATTAAATTACTTCTGGAGTGTGAAATTGAAACGAGTACCCTTTTCATAATCTGGATCGATATGAATATCACCACCAAGCTTTTTGATTATTTTTTTAACGGTTGCTAAACCAATTCCATTGCCGCGCTCACCATATTTGTCTCGTTCTGTTACTTTTTCAAAGATCTTGAATACCTTTTCATGATATTGAGGTTCAATGCCAGGTCCATTATCACAATAAGAGAAATAATACATTTCATCATCTTCGGTACATTCAAATATAATATTGGTTGTATATGATGAATTATATTTAATAGAATTAGAAATCAAGTTGATCATTATTTGATCAAAAATCACCTCATTCGCATGGATGGATTTGGATGAACTTTTAATTGTGAAGTTGACGATCTCTTTATCTGAACTAAAGATGGATTTATACACATCAAATAGTGGATCGATCTCCACATATGATTTATCTGTTTTTACAACAAGATCTCCCGTACTGTATTTAAGTAATCCGTCAACTAACGATTTTAGCTTTTCAGTACAACTCGAGATTGCCTCAATGATGGTACTTCCTTGCTCATCTAATTTACTAGAATATAATTGAGTGAAAAGGTTCGATAGTCCAATGATATTATTTAGTGGAGATTTGATGTCATGGGCCGCAATATGAGCAAATCGTTCTAGTTCAGTGTTTCGAATTTCTAACTCTAAATTAGCTTTATCAATATCGTTATTCAGTTTCCTAGATTCAATTAAACTCATAGCGATTTTGGATAGCGATTTGAGAGACGAAATCTGAAATTCATTTAATTGATTCGGTTTATTATCAATAACACATAATGTGCCTAGAGGTATACCATTTTTTGTTCGTATAGGAAAACCAGCATAAAAATGGATGTTTGGATCACCGGTTACTAATGGGTTTTCGGCAAATCGTACGTCTTCATTTGCATTGGGAATGATCATGAAACCATTTTTATCATAAACTGCATGATTGCATAAAGAATCGGCTATAGGTGTTTGACATATGTCGAGACCCACTTTCGATTTAAACCATTGTCTATCCTCATCAAGCAAACTGATCAGAGAAATAGGAGTATTGCATATCTGAGAAGCCATGTAAGTTATATCATCAAATTCATCCTCTGGTTCAGTATCTAATATCTGAAACTGTCTCAAATTGACTAATCGTGCTTTAATGTTATCTTTTTCTTCCATTTTTTTGATTGCATCATGCAATTTAGGTTATTCAATATTTTTATCAAAACTCATGACCAATTATGAATGGGGTGCTATGACTGTTTTTTGTTCTGACACGAAATTAAAGACATTTCGTACCGTTAACCTTCTTAGTTTGAGTTGTAATTTTCGATCCATTTTTTTGAGTGAATATTGAAATTTCAGGTCCAATGCATCACGTTGAATAGAAACGATCTTGATCCGGTAACTTGTGGGTTCAATATATTCTGCGAACGTTTCAAGACTTTCTTTAAGCTGCGTTTCCAGTGCTTCGATATTTTTAACGGCATTTATGTCCAATTGGAAATCAATACTCATACGTCTGATATCGCGTTTTGTAAAGTTGATGATATCTTTTGAATAGATAG
>CAXQBA010000463.1:0-4437 GCA_964221885.1 Luminiphilus sp.
CATAATAAACACTGGGTGGCATAGCAGAAATAGTAGCTAATTGGATCGTTCTCAGGAAAATTTGTGATACATAAACACTCCCTGATGAATGAGTTGAAACCGCAATACCTGTTAAGGCAGCAGAAAATGTGATCTTTGGGCCACCAATTGCTGAGCAATTGATACAAGGTTGGTTGTTGAGTGAAGCACATCGCCGTAATTTGGAAGGTGACTATTCATTAACAGGTATTGCGGTTTCAACTCATTCATCAGGGAGTGTTTATGTATCACAAATTTTCCTGAGAACGATCCAATTAGCTACTATTTCTGCTATGCCACCCAGTGTTTATTATGATGGCAATGGAAATCAAGTCCCTTTTTTATCGATCGAACCACTATTGGAAATGGTCAATATATTCCGTCGTGAAAATAATCTGCAACCGCTTCATCAAAACGAACAGCTTGAAGATATCGCAAAAAATTATATTCTCGATTATGTAGGAAAACGTCAGGCGTTTGACCATTCAGGTTTTTCTAATAGGGCGGAAGAGGCATTAGATCGATGCGAGGGTATTTCTTATTTTGAAAATATAGCGAAAGGCCCCTCAGAAGCAACAGCTGTTTTTGAGTCTTGGATTAAAAGCCAAGCACACTCTGAACATTTAAAAGGTACGTTTGATCAAACTGGGATAGCAATAGGGGGGTCAGATGAAGATGGTTACATTTATGTTCAGTTGTTTCTTGAGTCGGATAAATGATCGTATCACCTTTTTCGTTTATTTCCAGCCATTGTTTTACTACTGAATATATCGTGAGTATATTTTTGTCGATCAATAACTTGTTTGATCTTTTCAAATTTATTCTGTGCATTGATTGATTCCTTATTGGAAAATGCATGGATGACCCCCATTTCAGCTAGGCAATAGTATAAATGATGGCGATATTCTTTGGAATCTGCTTTCTTTGAATTACCTGATTGCAGAAAATAAAAGATATGAGCTGCAAAATCAGCTGCATTCATTTCCAGAGCTTCTAAGGCGATCCGGGCTAGATCTTCATTGTTCAGTTGTTCTGTTTTGACCATTTCATTGATTTGACTTCGAATGGTAACTTCGTACAATTTGTTAAGTGTCGTTGCTGGAAAGTTAATTGGGAAAAGGCGATCTGTTTTTAATACGGTATCGGTACATATACTCCAATTCATCATGATATCTTCCGCCTGATCTATATCGTATTCAGTCAGTTTAAGTTGGTAGGCTGTAAACAATAACTGAGGGGAATTTACAAATTGTCTTTGTAGGGCATTCAGTGCCAACTCAGCATCGAACTTATTCCCTTTGTTTCGTTGAAGAGTGATCATTTGGATCATCTTGTTGCGTTGTTCAACTAAACGCGATAGACGGGTTGAGATCGATTGTCTAAGGGATGATAATGGGGAAGAAGATGGTATAAGACTAGATGCTAATTGGCATAAACGGTACCCCTTTTCTATTTCATCATCCAATGTATGCCAGCATATCCTAGCTAGTAAAAGCATGTGTGCATCTTTATCATTAGCTATCAAAGCTTTCCAATACAAGGCATTTTTGTTGATCATCATGTCCATGGTCAGACGAAGATAATCTCTTGATTGGACCATGTTGATCGTATGGTCGTGATAGGAGTCGTCTAGGATGCTTTCTAGCTGTTTTAAGGCATCTTTTTCAATATATTTTTTTAATTCGAGGTGATTATCTGCCAACTTTTGAATTCCGTTGGAAAGGGATCGTCCACTTGGATCTTGGTTTTTGAAAGTTTCGCTGCGTTGATTGTTTTGGCTTTGCGACCAACCGAAGTTGATTGAAGTGAAAAGTAGTATCAGTAAGATAGCTAATCGCATGCGAAATTATTCTTGGTCGGTTTCTAAAACGGGTGGGGTTGTTCGTTTGATAATATAATTTATTTTTTTCAAAGTTGCGTCATCTTCAACTCTGTAGTTTTCTAATTTCCGCTCTAAGTACTCACTTTTTTTGTAAGTGTCGGACCGCCAGAATGTTTGTTCTGGGTCACCTATAAAGGTAGGATTAGCAGCGATAACACTTGGATTAGCCTGATATAACTCAATGGCTTTTGTTATATGACCACCGATCAAAAATCCACGTTCAACTTGAGGTACATCCATTAACTTATCATACAAGATCTGACTTAAGGGTTTTGTATCCCAGATGTCTAGCGTAACGATGAATGCGTTTTTATTGGGCATTTTTAGTGCACGACGTACGTTAATATGCTCTAAACCTTCAATAGCTAAAGCTTCATCGAGAAAAGCTCTATTCGTAGCGTAATCACCATCTTTGAATGCGACAACAATGGTTTCATTAAAATTTAAAGTACCTGCTATGTAATTGTATCGAAGGCCATTTTTGTATGTGTAGGATAGGCTGTCAACCTCTAGAGTAAATGATTCCTTGAAATCAACTTTAGTGCGTATAGGAAATCGAATATCTTTGAAACCGAATGAATTGACCTCCAACTCGAAGAAACCTTGAGGTACGGTGACCTCCCAGAGTTCATCTTCAACATCGTAAACTAGAGGAAAGGTTTTATAGAGATGCTTTTTACCGCCAATGAACCCAAACATTTTTAGCTGTACTTCTAGATTGTAATAGGCATTCCAAAAATTTTTAGCTGTTTCGATCTTCTTGTCTTTAACAAGTAATTCAATAGCTATTTTAATGGAATCACTCTTGGTGTTTTTAGGGGCACCAATGGAGACAACGCTAAAAAATAAAAATGCAAGAAGTGCGAAACATTTAGTCATCACGAATTAGCTTTTTTACAATGTACAAAAAAAGCGGTAATCACTCGAACAGAGTTATGCTAAATTTTAGACAACAATATTTACCATTCGTTTCGGAACAACGATTACTTTTCGGATGGCTTTACCATCGATCCACTTTTGAATTTCTTCTAATGAAAGAGCGATCTGTTCAATCTCCTCTTTCGACTGCTCTGTGGTAAATGTAGCAATGGTTCTTTTTTTACCATTGATACAGATGGGATAACTTATCTGATTTTCGACTAAATATGATTCATTGTGTAGAGGATAGGTCGATGTTGAATGAATCGATCCTTCATGCCCTAGATCATGCCACAGTTGTTCCGTTACATAAGGAGCAAAAGGTGCCATCAGTTTGATCAGTTCAGTTAGTAAAGACCGACTTTGGCAAGACGACTTCTTAAGATCATTTACAGCAACCATAAAAGCTGAAACACATGTGTTCATTGAGAATTTCTCAATATCATTTCTGACTTTTTTGATGCAATGGTGTAGGGTCTTAAGTTGATCTTTTGTGGGTTCAGAATCATCGACAATCCATCCTTGTTCATCATAGAATAATGACCAGAGTTTCTTTAAAAACTTGTACACACCCGTAATACCTTTCGTATCCCAAGGTTTACTATCCTCTAATGGACCAAGGAACATTTCATACATTCTAAAACAGTCTGTTCCATATTGTTCGATCACATCATCTGGATTGACGACATTGAAATAACGTTTGGACATTTTACCAACTTCGTTGACCGTTTTCAGATGACCCGAATCATTCAACTTGAATTGAGCGTCTTTATAATCTGGTCGCCAGGATTTGAATTGCTCTATATTATCAGCACTCAGATGAGCTTGCTCACTTCCATAATCAGTTACATATCCAATATATACCGGTATTTTTGCCAAAGCATCTGACGCGTAATCTTCAGCCAGTTCTGCACTTATGAAGGTTGCAACACCATTTCTCTTTTCTTTGATTAAATAAATGAATGAAATGATACCTTGAAGCATTCCTTGATTTACCAATTTCTTGAAAGGTTCATCAGTTGGTACATAAGAAAGGTCAAATAAGAATTTATGCCAAAAGCGAGAGTACATCAAATGACCTACAGCATGTTCAGCACCACCAACATAAACATCCACATCTTTCCAATAGGAAACTGCTTTTTTGGAAAAAGCTTCCTCTGGATTACCTGCATCCATATATCGAAGGAAATACCATGAGGAACCTGCATATCCTGGCATTGTATCTATTTCTCGTCTGAAATCACCTTGTTGAATCCATTGTTGATTTCTAGCCAAAGGGGCTAATCCATCACTCGTAGGTTTATAATTGTCTAGCGCAGGTAATTCAAGAGGGAGGTCTGTCTCTAAGTGAGCGCAACCTTGATCATCATATTTGATGGGAAATGGCTCTCCCCAATATCGTTGGCGCGAAAAGTTAGCATCTCGTAATTTATAATTGACCTGTCTTTCACCTAAGTTGTTTTTTTCAACATAATCAATGGCAGCTTCTATAGCCTCCAAAACCGTCAATCCGTTCATGAACTCAGAATCGATCATGGTACCAACTTTATCACTGATCGATGCATTTTCGTGACTCGATTGATCGATCACGGGGCGAATATTAATATTGAAGTGAGTAG
>CAXQBA010000464.1:0-3050 GCA_964221885.1 Luminiphilus sp.
AAGATATGTTTTTGATTTTTTATTTGTTGGGTGTAATAAAAGTGCATTGAGTCGCTTATCGTTGGTCAAAAGTAATAAACCCTCGGAGTCCCGATCTAATCTACCAACCGGATATACATCTTTATCAAATACAACATCCAGATCAGCCAACGTTTTATGTGATGGATGTTCTCTCGTAAACTGCGAGAGCATATCAAATGGCTTATAGATCACAAAATATTGATTCATCTTTTTTTACGTAATATCCAAATGAAGGGAAGGATAAAAAATACAGCAAAAAGAGAGAGCCACCATTGGAATGCGCTTTTTTCTGGTATTACAATGGACGATTCGTCACCAATTAGTGATAAAGATCCCCAAAAGATTGGGTGGGTTTGATAAGAATTTTCACATTGTTGTAAAAAAGTACGTTTGGATGCTGTTAATGATTGATCTTTTGACCATCCTTTGTCTAGATTATTATAAAATCCTTTGATGATCTGATACCCAGCCATGTCATTTAAATTCCAAAGACTCATCAATATAGAACGTGTGCCAGCATACATAAAACCACGTCCCATACTCATAATTCCTTCGCCTTTTTGATACACACCATTACCTGTTTGACATGCACTTAAAACAACAAGATCAGCAGGAAGATCTAAATTTCTTATTTCATAAGAATGCAACATATTATCGACTTTAGAAGTCGAAGTAGTATCATCCGTATTCGTAATATCACTAAAAACTAATCCGGATAGGTCTGCCTGTTCATTGTTTATGATACCGTGCATGGCTAAATGTAAGATCGATGCCTTACTACCTCTTTCCCTAAATAGAGATTCAGTAGCATCTTCATCCTCAAAAACATAAGCACCAAAGGTTTCTTTTAAAAATTGACATTCTAATTTAGCGCCTTTCAATTTTCGTAAAGTACGTCGTAGATCACAGGATGTTTTACCCCTACATTCTGAATAATTATCCGGTTGGTATTGTGGTGAAAATGCTACAATGGAAGAGGCATTTGGACGTGTAGGTTCAATTGACTTTGAAAGTGCCTCGTATTTCATACTTGCAGACAAATGATAGCTTACGGCCAGGTTATTGAGTAGCAGCGGGAGATTCGCATAATTCGCCTCCCGAATGGTCGTTGCTTCATTGACCGATGAGTTGATCAATAGATCAAAAGGAACATAACTCATTTTCCCGTGATGAATTATACACATCTTTTGATAGGTTCCAAGAGTTTCACGAAAGGTTTCGTCAGTAAATTGTTTGAACAATTGGTAAGCTAATGCACCATACTGATTGAAATCTAAAATGAATTGATCCTTTTTTTGAGTGGTCTGTGTGATCAAGCCAATGAATTTATCAATTGAAAACCCGTAATCAGGCCCTATTGTTTTTCGTATAAAGCGATACGTATCATTATCAATGATGAAAATGAATAGGTTTTTATTTCCTTCGAAATATTCTATTAATACCTCATTTTGCTTCAGTTCATTTTGGATAATGGAAATGGGAATCACATCATTTTCAAATTTCAGCGCATAATATTTTTTATACTCACTTTTATAATACAACTTAAGTGTATTAAGTTGATGTTTGAATTCAAAAAGTCGTTGCGAAAGTTCAGCAGACAAATCATCTTTACTGTTTCGTTCTTTGAGGGCTATTTTTTGTTCTAAGGATTCGATGTTGTAATTAAGCGTTGACTCTAAAAGCAGTAAACTGTCAGGTATATTTGAGTATTGTGATGCTATTTTCTTTTGGATGGATTCAGATAACAGCATGGATTTACCTTTTTCAGCTAATTCAAAAGCTCTGTTACTGAAGGATTGGTCACCTGTGATCTCAAAAACTTTATGGCACAATAATAAAGCATCTTCATATGCAGGTAATGCCCAGGTATCCATCCAGTATAGTTTAGAATTGTTTGAACTGAGTTGTCGACTCAATCGATCTAAACAATGACTTGATAATAGGAGTGTGTTATCAATGTCGCGTATCAGATTCATGGATGGATTTCGAGGTAACAATGCAGAATATACTTCCATTTTAAGCTTAAAAATCTCTAAAGCTAATGGTAACTTGATAATGTCTTCAATATCTGGATTGGCCATTAATTCTGGATCAAATCGAGATGAGATATCTTCAAGACAAGACTGAAGTATAGAAATACAATCTGAATATCGATTCATTTGAATGTAGAGTTCTACCAGACCAATTTTAGCTTTAGTAGCTAGGAGATCTGATTTTACAGGCTTGTCAATACAAGCTTTCAGATATGTTTCCGCTTTTTTAAGCCGTCCACTTAAAACGGCAACATCAGCTTTCAGTAACAGAACAGAATAATCAACGATCCCAAATTTTTGTTCGAGTTTCTCACAAGTCTTCAGATAATAACGAGAGGAGTCGGCTTTTTTTGTTTCAATAAATAGTTTAGTAAGTAATATTAGATGATCCAATTGATCTCTGGGAGAAATGTTCTGAGGATCGATGGTCAGGTTCTCTCTGAAATATCGTAAGGCTTTATCGTATTGTTTACTTTCTAAATAAATACCAGCCAGATTGTAGTTGTTCTTGAATATGTAATCAATCGTCCAACTTTTATCTTTTTTGAAAGCTTGAGATGCTTTTAAGCCATAACGTAAGGCATTGTCAAAATCATTCAATTGATTGTATAAAACCGATAAATTAGCATAGGAGAATGTAATATACTCTTGATATATCTCCGGTTGCTTCTCAAATAGGGCTAAGTTATTATGAGTAAGATTAATAGCTTGATCCAATTGGCCCATTTCATAGTAGATCGATTTCAAAATTTCATTCAAATTGATCTGATTTTCAGAGTCATATTCCAGCTTATCGCGAAGCAGGTCTTTAGCTTTTCCTGCATAGTATAGGGCTTCTTTGAAATTGTTTTGACCCAGTAATACAATGGCAATGTTTTGTTGTAATGAAAGAATGGATGTGTATAATTTTTTTTCTTGAAGTGCTTTGATGGCTTGAAAATAAAAGGATTCCAGCGATTGGTAATCTTCTGAAATGAGATCGGAAGAGCGTCGTGT
>CAXQBA010000465.1:0-2628 GCA_964221885.1 Luminiphilus sp.
GACTCCATGCTAGTTGGTCTTGGATTTTCATCTTTTGCTAAGACAGTAAACCCATTAATATCTTTTACAGGTATGATTGATTGATCAAAATAGCCAGATAGAGCAGCGTGTTTGGCTCTTTCTTGAGATACTACGGCAAATTGATCAACATCAGAGCGACTATAACCATATTTGGATGCAATTAGGTCAGCTGAAACCCCTTGAGGAATAAAATGTCCCGGCATAGCAACCATTGGGTCCATAGCCATAGCACCACCATCAAGACCCATTTTGACTCTCGACATCGATTCAACACCACCTGCAATGACCATATCTTTATATCCGGCCTTGATATAAGCAGAAGCTTGATTGATGGCTTCAAGCCCTGAGCCGCAAAATCTGTTTAAACTCAGCGCACACAAATGATTTCCATAGTTGGATTGTTGAGCAACAGTTTTTGCAATGTTTGCACCTTGGTCTTGAACTTGGGTAACACAGCCTAGAATAAGCTCTTCCACGTCTTTGGGGTCAAAGTTATTTCTGTTACGTAATTCATCCATGAGACCGACGGTCAACGCAGTTGGTGTAAGTCCCATTAGAGCCCCTTTTTTATTTCCTTTCGCCCTAGGGGTTCGTAAACTATCATAAATATATACTTCCATATTTGTAACGGATTGATTCGTATTTGATTCAAGGATTTTGTAATATATTCATAAATGTGAGGATTCAATATTAATTGATGAATTACATGTTAGACTGATCGTTTAAATTTAATTGTTAAGTTTCTCTTAGAATGGTTTAACATGCATACTATTACCTAAAAAGATACTTTTGTTTATATTTGAAAAAAAAAGCATGAAATTGAAACCAATACTTTTATCTATAATATTATTTGTTGTCGCATCATTTGTGGTGACCTCTTGCGACCCATGTTCCGGAGTTTTATGTGAAAATGGTACTTGCAGTAATGGTAGTTGCCTTTGTCTTGATGGTTATGAGAAAGATCATAATTATTGTATAGCTTTGAATCTTGCTTTGGCAGGTATGTACACTGATGTTTCACAAATGGAATCGGATAGCTCCAGTCAAAGTAGCTATCTGATCGATTATACAATAGAAGCTGATTCTGCTAATCCAAGAAAGTGTATTCTTCGTCGTTTCAACAACCTTAATGATAATGATATCGTATTCAATATATCATCGGATGATCCGATGGTGATTGATACAGAGACTGTAGTAACAGGTATTGGGAATACATATGTTGTATCTGGATCTAGAACTCCCACACAGTTGGAATTGACGATTTCTGATGATCCGATGATGTATACTTTGACCTTTGATTTGTAGATCGATTTCGATTTGCGAAGATGCAACAGGCTCGAAATAACTAATCCAATCCATAATATTTAGCTTATGAGTACTAGATCGCTACAAAAGAAGAACGCTGGATTTGGTACGGCTCCCGTTTTCTTTACAGCAATATCTACTATTTTAGGTGCGATCCTTTTTTTGAGGTTTGGATTTGCAGTTGGGAATGTAGGGTTTGTAGGTACTATTGCCATAATCCTAATAGGGCATTTAGTCACGATCCCCACTGCAATGGCAATCGCAGAGATTGCCACAAATCAGAAAGTAGAAGGGGGTGGGGAGTATTATATTATTTCTCGATCCTTTGGATTAGTGATCGGATCAACCATTGGCATTGCATTATACTTTTCTCAGGCTATCAGTGTGGCATTCTACATTATGGCATTCAGTGAGTCTTTTACAAGTTTGTTTGAATGGATTTTACGAACATACTATGTACCACCATTTGTAGAAACTTTAATGGGTTACAAGCAAAGTGTGAGTATACCTGGTCTATTTCTACTGACTGCCGTTGTTTTGACAAAGGGAGCTGATCTTGGTGTAAAGATGTTATATGTCGTAGTAGCTACCTTATTTGTTTCTATGATTGCCTTTTTTGTTGGAGGAAATTCAATTGGTGAAGGTGGTACAATATTGAGCGAACCCATAACATTCGATCTTTATAAAACCGTTTCAAATCCTGAGAATTTTCCATTGGTTTTTGCTATTATTTTTCCAGCATTTACGGGTATGACTGCGGGTGTCGGCCTCAGTGGCGATTTGAAAAACCCATCAAAATCAATTCCTTTAGGAACCTTAGCTGGTACACTAACGGGGATGGTCATCTATTTTTTCATTGCTTGGAAACTATCCTCCTCTGCAACGCCGGAAGCCTTGGCAGATACTTCAAGGTTGGTGATGGCTGATATCGCTTGGCAAGGATATTGGTTGATTCCAATTGGCTTAGCTGCGGCTACTATTTCATCTGCTTTAGGGTCTTTAATGGTCGCTCCACGTACGATACAAGCTATTGCAAGAGATAATATTCTACCGAGTAAGTCCTTAAATGCCTGGATTTCTAAAGGCCAAGGCAAGAATGATGAACCTTTTAATGCCTCTTTGATAACCATTGGTATTGCATTATTATTTATTTCAATGGGTCAGATCGATTTCGTAGCTGAGATGATCTCGATGTTCTTCATGGTGACCTATGGTTCATTATGTTTGATATCATTTCTCCAGCATTTTGCTGCTGATCCTTCGTACAGACCTTCATTTCGATCAAAGTGGTACTTTTCACTG
>CAXQBA010000466.1:0-9137 GCA_964221885.1 Luminiphilus sp.
ATGGTGCATTTCCACCTTCGATCCCAGACTCGCTTCTACTCGATCGCATGGAATTCAATCTAAAATCCAAAGGATTTATGATGAAAGACGAGATTGCGCTTCTCGACATCATTGCAACAAATGCAAAAAGAGGTTGGGAGCGTCCAATCTATTTTGCGGTAACCTGTCGAGCTGATAAAATGATGGGGCTTAGAAACTATCTGAACCTAGAGGGATTAGCCCTTCGAATCGTTCCTTTCAAAACACCTCCTCCCGGAAATACTGGCATGCCGATCATGATGGGTCGTGTTGACACAGATCTAATGTTTGCTAATATGGTGGGAACAGAGGATCAGCCTGGAAAATTCCGTTGGGGAAATTTTGACAAAGAGGATCTGTTCATTGATGAGAGTTACATGCCATCCGTTCAATCTCTTCAATATTCGTTACTTAGACTAACAGATGCTTTAGCAAGAGAAAATAAGAAGGACAAAGCAGTTGCTACCATCATGAAAATGTTTGAGGCTTTCCCACACTTCAATTTTCCATTGGGAGAAAATAGAATTGCTCCACAGCTTCTGAATTATCTCATTAATTTAGGAAAAGAGGACCTAGCTTATGATATCATGCGTCAAATGACCGATGATTTGGTCGATCGACAAAATTTCTACAATTCATTATATGGATCTTCAGATCAACAAATATTCGCTCAGGAAATGAATCTGAATATGTCGATGATACAACAACTTGTAAGTTTGACAAGTCAATTGAAAGATGAAGACGTTAAAGTTGAGCTACAAGATAAATTATCACCTTTTATGCCTAGTCAGTTAACGCCTGAACAACAATAATTTAAGGAGCTCCCAAAGGGGGCTCTTTTTTTTAATATGAACTTTGATCAACTCAATATTGGTAATGCGCTAAAAAATGCGTTGGACGACATGGGATTCATCTCAGCGAATGAGATTCAATATAACTCATTTGCCAAGATCATGTCGGGTCGTGATGTCGTTGGCGTATCGCCAACAGGAAGTGGTAAAACCTTAGCGTTTCTACTTCCAGTATTACGTCGGTATCAATACAGTTCATCGAATGCACCGAAGATCGTGATTTTAGTGCCTACACGAGAATTAGTCAATCAGATCGTCAGTTTATTGAATGACCTATGTAAATACATGACTATTCGCATACATGGGGTATATGGGGGTGTTAATATTCGTACGCAAAGCGATCAATTATCAGATGGTGTAGATTTATTGGTCGCAACACCAGGTCGTCTGATCGATCTGTCACTGAATCGAATCATCCGATTCAAAAATTTAAATCACTTGATCATTGATGAGGTTGATGAAATGTTACATCTTGGTTTCAGACCACAACTGAATCAACTTTTTGAATTGATGACCAAACCAAAACAACATATCCTTTTCTCTGCCACTATGAATAGCGAGATAGAGGAAATGGTACGTACTCATTTTAATGATCCCTTACGTATTGAAGTAAAACAAGTAGGTAGTTTACCCGATGGACTATCATTGGAGCGTTATCTTGTTGATAACGACACCACCAAACTACATTTACTACAATGGTTACTATCGAGATCAACAGACCAAAAGATTCTTATTTTTGCTCCTGATAAACGTTTTGCCGACCTTATCTATCAACGTTTAACGGAACATAATGATGTACCATTGGGTATTATTCATTCCAATAAGTCTCAAAACTATAGAAACAGGACTATTGAACAATTTGAATCAGGACATACAAAAAGACTTGTGGCCACCGACCTTGTCGCTAGAGGAATCGATTTTAAAGATATTGATACCATTATCTCATTTGACACACCAAATAGTGTTGAGACCTTCATTCATCGTGTTGGTCGTACTGCTCGAAATGATAAAAAAGGTAACGCCATACTTTTAGTTAACACCGTTACATTCACAGAGGAAGTAAAAAGATATAAAATAATCGAATCGAATATCGATAAAAATTTTATTGAAATAGACCTACCTGATGAAATAACTAAAACAGATCTTTTAATGCCACACGAGATCGAAACATATCGGCAAAAAAATATAGATCTTAGTCAAAAGATCATCGAGCAATCACAAGGTGCCTTTCACGATAAGAAGCTTAAGAATACGAAAGTTAATCGTGCTCAGGAAAGACGTAAAGAAAGGTTAGAAGAGAAGAAAAGAGCGAAGAGAAAACCCAAAAAATAGCAAAAAAAAAGAGTTGCCTCGCGACAACTCTCTTCTATAATTTTGTGAGATCTAGTATCTTCTAGAGTTATCACGATCTCTGTAATTGTTGTTTCTGTTGAAACGACCACGATTGTTGCCACCACGAAAACCATCTCTTCCTCCACCTTTGCGAGGACTAGCTTCTTTAACAACGATCGTACGATCATCAAAATCGGTTTCATTTAATGCCTCAATAGCATTATTAGCTTCGTCGTTGTCAGGCATTTCTACAAAGCCGAAACCTTTCGACTTACCTGTTTCACGATCCATAATAATCTTGGCACTATCAACTGCTCCAAAACCTTCAAACAATTCTCTTAAGCCATCTTCTGTTGAATCAAAGTTCAATCTTGCTACAAAAATATTCATCAAAACAAATTAAAAAAATAAAAAAAAGGGGACCCAAAAAATCAGATTTATAGTTTATGGAACACTAAAAGATGATTCGTAATCTGTTTAAATAATGTTTTTTTGATCGAACAAAGATCACACGGATTAAAAAACAATCATTAAATGTTGGCCAATATCCCAATAACGCTGCTAATATACGCTATTTATTTGATAGGTATACAAAATTTTTTGTCAAAGATTAACTAAGTGCATAACAAATAATGCTAGTTGCCATGGCTACATTTAGTGATTCTGCCTTACCAAACTTCTCTATTGAAATACTTTTATGAGCTAAAGCGGTTATATCATCGCGGATTCCATGACCTTCATTACCAATGACAACGTAGGTAGGTTGATACAAACTGAGCTCTCTGAGAGGCTCTCCTTTCAAAGATGTAACCCAAATTTTTACATCAGATTGACTTTTAAAAAGATGAATCAATGATTCATACCGAACAGATACACGTAAAAAACTACCCATTGTAGCCTGAATCACTTTAGGGTTATACAAATCAACACAATCCTCTGAACATATAACCTGTTGAATATTAAACCAATCTGCTAATCGAATGATCGTTCCAAGATTACCAGGGTCTTGGATGTGATCCAAGACCAAACACAAATGACTATTAGGTAGAACAGTCCGAGGATTTTCAGGTATCGACACAACTGCTATGACTGATCGATGAGATCGTAGCGATGATAGGCGATCCATTTCCTTAGAAGTAACTTGCTGAAGACATGAAGAATCCTTTATTTTTGTTAAATGTTTACCTATCCAAGATTCTAATGCGAAAATTTGCCGAATTTGATATCTGTTCTGTTGAAGAAGTTCGTTAACCATTTTATCTCCCTCTACAACAAAAGACGATTCTTTTATACGATTCTTCTTTAATTGCAAAGACTTAACAAACTTTATAGTAGATTTACTCAGCATATAACATATATGAGTTGGAATTTTAACATAATTATTATCTGTCTTGTAGCTTGTCTCATGACAAGTTGTGGTAATGTGTTACATATTCCTGCCACCTCTACCAAAGAGAATCCAAAAAAAAGGCAATTCTCCCGTCATTATCTCACTAGCAATCACATTGATTTCGTAAAACAAAAGTACAAATTAAATGAAGATCTAGACAATTTACTCTATGAATTGGAAGATGTGGTCATTCAACGTCCTGATCGGAGTATCATCAAAGGCTTTAGAAAATGGGTCTATTATTCAAATGATAGTGTATCTACACGATATCTCTACCATCGGCAAGAAAAAAAGATTAAAGCACAGACCAAACAAAAAAAACAGAATGGTTTCAAAAAATGGCTCCATTCAAAGTTAGGATCAGCGCCGGTTTTTATTGATACAAGTTTGACAGAAAAAACACGCCTCTCAATGCTTCGCCTGCTTAATCAAAAAGCATATTTTGATGCAGAAGTGGGTACAAAAATCACCTATAAAAAACACAAAGCCCACGTTACCTATTCTATCAAAACTGGAAAACCTCTTCTTATTGACTCTGTTTATTTTTCATCTAAAGATACCTTACTTGGTGCCATTTTAAATGAAATAAGTGATCAGTCTTTACTTAAACGGCATCAACCTATCTCTCTCAATACCATCCTAGAAGAAAAAAAGAGAATAACTTATTCCATAAGAAATAAAGGGTATTTTGATTTTACTTGGAAATATATCTTAGCTGAAGCTGACACGATCAATCTGACCAATACAGACAATCAAGCTGACAAGAATTATCAAGGCGAGCCATTGGCAAATGTTCATCTTGACATTCTACCCTACTCAGATACCTCTATACAACATCCCAGATATTGGGTTAATAATGTTTTTATTACACCCAATGAAGTTATCTTGAAACCGCATCAGACTCGGATCATTAAAAAAGATTCATTTTTTATTGTTGATCGAAAAATTCCTAAACGGTCAAAAATACTTCGTTACAAGAACAACCCAATACGTTTGCCAGGTGATTCGATCATTCAGATATTCTACCGAGGAAATGATACGATTTATAAAGTAAAACGTCCAACCTACAAGATCCAACGAATCACATTTACCGATCGATCGGATATTGGGATAAATGATCAGTTAGTCCATATCCTTCTTCGTAAGAAATATACACCTAAAAAGCGATTTTACATACGGAATAAGGTTATCTCAAATGCTATTGATATTAATGCTAATGAATGGTATAATCATTCTTACACACAATCATCAGTGAAAAACATCAACAATCTGGCCGTCTTCCGTTTTCCACGAATTGAATATGTGCCCTCTCGTTCAGGTAAGCGGTATGAGTTGGATTGTCTCGTTAAAATGCAACCTGGCAAAAAGCAAAGTTTAGGCGCTGATTTTGAATTTAATAACAACCAAACTACTGTAACCAGCTTGGGTGTAGCCACCAATTTGAGTTACAGGAATAAGAATATTTTCAAGGGTGCTGAAATTTTTGAAATTTCAGCACAAGCTGGTCTTGATCTAAAAGTAACAGGTATAGACACAAGCTCAAATAATTTACTAGCCAGATGGGTGAATCTGATTGATATAAATCTTGAATCCAATTTCTATATTCCATCATTTGTTGGGCCTTCTGCTCTGGAAAGAGCTTTAAAAATGGAAAATGCCCGCACTGTATTTTCTGTTGGATATAGATACCTGCAACAATCTACTGATTTCCAGATCAGTTCGATTTATGGCCGTTTTGGTTACACTTGGAATTTTGGTCAGCAACATTCTTTTGTTTGGAACCCAGCTATGATCAACTTTAACCTTGAACCGACATTAGATCCAACATTTGAGGAGTTACTGAATGACAACAATGTGGTTCTTTTGAATAGTTTACAAGCCACCTACCTCATACCAAGTATGGAGTTCAGCTACATCTACAATGCACCGCAAAACAAAAAAAGTTGGTGGTATCTGAAAGCATACCTCGAAACAGCCGGAAATTTATTTTCTGCTCTAGATCTGATTATAGAACCGAATAAACCCTTACGAATCTTCGACGTCAATTACTCACAATATATTCGAACAGAATTAGATCTTAGATATTCCTATAAGTTCAATCGAAAGCATTTAGTCATCTCGCGTTTATTAGCTGGAATTATTCTACCTTATGGTAATTCTCTCAACAGTGAGATACCATTTACCAAACGCTTTACACTTGGTGGACCATCTAGTATGAGAGCTTGGAATTTAAGATATATTGGTCCAGGTAATGTAGCTTCTATCCCCAATGCCGAATTCCAAATGGGTGATATACGATTAGAATGGAATATGGAATATCGGTTTATGTTCAATTCCTGGATTGGTGGAGCTATATTTTCTGATGTTGGAAATATATGGGATCTTAAAGCAAGAGCATCCAATACAAGTTTCCCGAATCAATTGGATCGGATCGGACACTTCACATCTGAATTTTATGAGCAATTGGCCGTAGGTGCTGGGTTTGGATTACGTTTTGACCTTAGCTTCTTCATTTTCAGAATTGACTTTGCGATCCAACTCAGAGATCCTCAAGGTTATGGCATCGCCAATAACGGAACCACACAATACTGGAATTTCGATCCATTTGTACTAGAAAATCGCAATAAATTCATCATTGCGATCGGTTATCCTTTTTAATTTAATAAATGGACAACGGTAAAGTTAACTTTTCGTTGAGATGAGGCACCAACTGAATAAATTGAGTTACGTTCATCATCTAAATCATCACTTACGTGATTAGGTGCTTGTCCCTCACCAAGTGGCAACTCAAGTAGCACCAATTGTTTCGTATCAATATATGGTTTTAGTGCCCCTGATTTATAGTTTAACATATCCAATAATACTGAATTAATACGACGGTGTGAAAGTAATTTATTGTATTCCACTGAAGCTCTTGGTGATGTATATCCCTGAATACTTACTTCTAGATTATACCCTTCTTGCATTGCGATGATCAACTCGTCAAAGAATAAATGCATCTTATCAAAATTCCCTTTAACATCGTTATTGAAAAATACGTCTATTTGCTCTTCATATTGATCTTTCACAGACACGTTATATTGCGATAAATGCTCTTTTTTGTATGTTGGGATTAATAAAAGATAGTCATCTATCGTTGAGGTATAATTTGTCTTTAGGTCACGTGGTTCGTTGTTGTGAAAATATAGAGAAAGTGGTAATAATGCATTTAATGCATCCAACGTTTTACGCACTTTTACTGGTAATACTTCCTCCTCCTCTTGAATCGGTTCATTGGAAACAATATCTTCCTCACTCGTCTCAGTCAGTTGCTCTACGATCAGTTCAGTTTCAACTGAATCCAACTGAATACTCTCTTTTTCAATAGGTAAAGATGGAAGAATGATCTTGTAAATATCATTACAACATGCTTCTCCAGTTAAGATTTGAGATCCAGGTCGATTGCTTGAGAAGAAACCAGATGTATCTCCCGGGTTAATGATAAAATACAGATCATTGGCTGCACTATTTAATGGAACACCAATGTTTTGAGGAGACATGAACGCACCCTTTTCGTAAGTAGCATAAAAGATATCAAAGCCTCCCATCCCTGGTTTGTAGTCAGAGCTGTAGTATAAGGTCTGTTTACTATTATGAAAAAAAGGTGATACTTCGTCTCCTACGGTATTGATCGATCTACCAGCGTTCATTGGACGTCCATATTCCGAGCCATCAATATTGGACATGTATATGTCCATACCACCTAAACCACCTTCTCTATCTGAAACAAAGAAAAGAACTTCTTTTTGATTCAAACTATCATATCCAACAGCTGGATGGGTAGTCGTGAATTCCTCAGAATTTACGTGATCAGGTAGTTTCACAGCTTCACCCCATTTGCCGCCTTTTTCTTTGGTCGAAACATAGATCTGACAGATCATTTTTTCATCTCTATTGGGTGCACATTTGCAAAAATACAAACGATTCCCATCTGGACTTATATTCGAATTTCCAGAATTCTCATATTTTTTATTCAGGTTATCATTTTTCAACTCCACATAGCGCGTACTACCTTGATTCTTTGCTATGAGAATCTTTCCAACTAAATTCTTAGATGCATTGGCACCCGATGAGTAGCGACCACGAGTCATTTCGCGCTCAAAGCGTAATGATGAGTAGTACATAGTATCTCCGACCATGTGAGGTGAAAAATCAGAATATTTAGTATTCACTTCAGAACCCAGATGAATAATCTTTACATCTTTATCAGGGTTTTCAATGAATTTCATTGCAAGTATACATCCTTCAAGATCTCTAGCTGCTTTATTTTGAAGAACCTGTGTCTCTTTATCCTCAAAATTTTTCTGCGTAAAACTATTGAACTGAGAAATAGCCTGTTCGTAATTGCCGTTACGCTTCATTGACAACGCATAGTAATAACGAGCTGAGGGGTATCTATCTACAAATGGGCCTTTTGCTACTGCTCCGTAATATTGTTCAGCGCGAAGATATGAATATGTTTTCCGACTGGCTTCTGCATACTTGAATTGAGCTTCAGCTAATTTCACCCCCTTAATCTTAGGCTTAGAACCAGAAAAAACTGTTTTAAAATAATAGGCGGCCGTGTAATAGTCACCTGCAGCAAATGCCTTTTTAGCAAGATTTAATTCTTTTGCTTGTGCAAAAGTTGATACAGAATATATTAGAGAAAATAAAAAAACACATAAAAAAATACGCTTACTCATATCTAAGATTTTGAACTAAATGATTAACAGTTTTTCACACAAAATTTTGTCTAACTATATGGACTAGTAAATGATCATTCAATCGATTACGTTTATTTATTAAATTGACAATTTGAACGCTATAAAACCTTACTCGTGCCCATTTTAGGTCACAAAGATACACTTTATATGTGATAATTTTGAATGATTTTTTTCTTTTGGATTAATTTTAATGTAAAATGCAGTGTTAATATTTAACAAACACCAACAACGTAATTATGCGGATAGATATATTATCGGCTGTACCTAGTTTAATGGATAGTCCTCTTCAGCATTCCATATTAAAAAGGGCGCAACAAAAAGGTCTTTTTGAGGTGCATCTGCACGATATTCATGTTCATGGATTAGGCAAGCACAAACAGATCGATGATTATCAATTTGGTGGGGGTGCTGGTATGGTCATGATGATCGAACCCATTGCTAAATGGATCGAACAACTAAAAAAAGAGCGTGATTATGATGAAATCATTTATATGAGTCCCGATGGTGAAACCCTACATCAAAAAACCTGTAATTTGCTTTCAACCTACAAGAACATTATAATACTTTGTGGACATTATAAGGGGGTAGACCAACGAATAAGAGATCTATATATCACACGAGAAATATCCATTGGTGATTTTGTGCTTTCTGGTGGCGAACTTCCCGCTCTTTTATTGGTAGATGCCTTAGGACGTCTGATACCAGGTGTTTTAAATGATGAATCATCAGCCCTTTTCGATTCATTCCAAGATAATTTACTAGCGCCTCCTATTTATACTCGACCTGCTGAATATAATGGCC